>NZ_PKFA01000023.1:0-52822 GCF_002919275.1 Thermocrispum sp.
GCCCGTACGTCACGCCGCTGGTGCGCAAGCTGGCCGCCGAGCACGGCGTGGACCTGTCCACGATCAAGGGCAGCGGGGTCGGTGGCCGCATCCGCAAGCAGGACGTGCTGGCCGCTGCGGAAGCCAAGGCCAAGGCTGCCGCCCAGGCACCCGCCGCCCAGCCCGCGGCTCCGGCCGCAGCCGCCCCGGCGCAGGCGCCGAGCGCACCGTCGGCCCCGGCCGCGGTGGACACCTCCGGCCTGCGCGGCACCACGCAGAAGGCCAACCGCATCCGGATGACCATCGCCAAGCGCACCAGGGAGTCGCTGCAGATCTCCGCGCAGCTGACCCAGGTGCACGAGGTGGACGTCACCAAGATCGCCCGGCTGCGCCAGCAGGCGAAGAAGACGTTCCAGGAACGGGAGGGCGTCAAGCTCACGTTCCTGCCGTTCTTCGCCAAGGCCGCGGTCGAAGCGCTCAAGCAGCACCCGAACATCAACGCCTACTTCGACGAGCAGGCAGGCGAGATCACCTACTACGGCGAGGAGCACCTGGCCATCGCGGTGGACACCGAGCGCGGGCTGATCTCCCCGGTGCTGCACAACGCCGGTGAGCTCAACCTGGCCGGCCTGGCCCGCGGGATCGCCGACCTGGCCGAGCGCACCCGCACCAACAAGATCAAGCCGGACGAGCTGACCGGCGGCACGTTCACCATCACCAACCTGGGCAGCAACGGGGCGCTGTTCGACACGCCGATCATCAACCAGCCGCAGGCGGCCATCCTCGGTGTCGGCGCGGTGGTCAAGCGCCCGGTGGTGGTCACCGACGCCGACGGCAACGACACCATCGCGATCCGGTCCATGGCCTACCTGGCGCTGACCTACGACCACCGGCTGATCGACGGTGCCGACGCCGGCCGCTTCCTGACCACGGTCAAGCAGCGGCTGACCGAGGGCAACTTCGAGTCCGAGCTCGGGCTGTAACCGGTCATGATCGTCCTGGTCGCCGGGTCGAGCGGACTGCTGGGGCGCGCCTTGGTGGCCGAACTGCGGGCACACGGTCACCAAGTGCGCAGGCTGGTCCGCCGCGACCCGGCGGCCGGGGACGAGCACCGCTGGAACCCTCCCGCGGGCACCATCGACGAGGAGGCGCTGGACGACGTCGACGCGGTGGTGAACCTGTGCGGCTCCCCGATGACGCCCGGCCGGTGGAGTCATGCCCGCAAGCAGGAGATGAAGGACAGCCGGATCGAACCGACCGAGGTGCTCGCCGAGGCAGTCGCCGAGCGCGGCATCGCGACCATGGTCAACGCGTCCGGCATCGACTACTACGGCGACACCGGCAGCGCGGTGGTGGACGAATCCGCCGCGGGCGGCTCCGGCTTTCTGGCCGAACTGACCACCCACTGGGAACAAGCGACGCAGGCGGCGGAGCGCGCGGGCGCGCGGGTCGTCCGGCTGCGCACCGGGGTGGTGCTGTCCGGGCACGGCGGCATGCTGCGCTATCTCACGCCGTTGGTGCGGTTCGGGCTGGGCGGCAGGCTCGGTGACGGCACCCAGTACGTGCCGTGGATCAGCCTGCCGGACCACGCCGCCGCCACTCGCTTCGCGGTGGAGCAGGCGGCGGTGCGCGGCCCGGTCAACGTGGTGGCGCCGCACCCGGTGACCAACACCGAGTTCGTCCGGCAACTCGGGGCGCGGCTGCACCGGCCGACGCCGTGGTTCGTGCCGAAGCAGGCCATGCGGCTGCTGCTCGGCCCCGATGCCGTCGAGCCGATCCTGAACAGCCACAACGCGCGACCCAAGGCCCTGCTCGACGCCGGTTTCACGTTCCGGCACGAGCACCTGCACCAAGCGCTGGCGGCCGTTGTCTAGGCCGCGGGAGTGGGTAGGCTCGCAATCGTGAGTGAATCGTTGAGCTGCCGGGCCTCCTCGGACCCGGTCGACGTGCGGCGGATCGGACTCATCGACTATCGGCAGGCATGGCAGCTGCAGCGCGAGCTGCTCACCGCGCGGGCCGACGGCACCGGCCCGGACACGTTGCTGCTGCTGGAGCACCCGTCGGTGTACACCGCGGGCAAGCGCACCGAACCGCACGAGCGGCCGCAGGACGGCACCCCGGTGGTGGACGTCGACCGCGGCGGCAAGATCACCTGGCACGGCCCCGGCCAGCTGGTCGGCTACCCCATCGTCAAGCTCGCCGACCCGATCGACGTGGTGCACTTCGTCCGGCGCCTGGAGGAGGCGCTCATCGCGGTGTGCGACGAGCTGGGGCTGACCACCGGCCGGGTGGAGGGCCGCAGCGGCGTGTGGGTCCCTGCCGACGACCACCGCCCGGAGCGCAAGATCGCCGCGATCGGCATCCGGGTGCAGCGCGGGGTCACCATGCACGGCTTCGAGATCAACTGCAACGCGGACCTCAGCGCGTTCGACAAGATCATCCCGTGCGGGATCTCCGACGCCGGGGTGACGTCGCTCAGCGCCGAGCTGGGCCGCGAGGTGACGGTCGAGGACGTGCTGCCGCTGGCGGAGAAGGCGACCCTGGCGGCGCTGGACGGCGAGCTCCCGGTGAGCGACGACCGGTGGATCCCGCGGGCTCGGCCGGAGGCTCCCGGCGTCACCTTCGCCCTGCAGAACGGCTGAGTCCGGCATGGCGACGTCCGCGGCGAGGACGGCCCTGATCACCGGAGGCACGGGCTGGCTCGGATCCGCCGTCACCACGGTGTTTTTGGCTGCCGGGTGGCGGGTCGTGGTGCCGTGGCTGGCCGAATCCGAGGTGGGCAGGCTGGCCGAGCACGAGAACCTGCACCTGGTCCAGGCCGACCTGTTCGATCCCGCATCGGCGCGCTCGGTGGTGGCACTAGCCACCGCCGAGCCCGCAGCTGCACTGCGCGCCGTCGTCAACCTGGTAGGCGGATTCGCCGCGGGCGGGCGCGTGCACGAGACGGACGTCGACGAGTTCGAGCACCAGCTGCGGCTCAACCTGCGCCCGACCTACCTGGTCAGCCAGGCGGCGCTGCCCGCCATGATCGAGGCAGGCGGCGGCGCGATCGTGTGTGTCTCCGGCCGCGCCGCGCTGCGGCCGTTCAGCGGGGCCGCGGGCTACATCACCGGCAAGGCCGCCGTGCTGGCGTTGGTCGACGCGATGGCCGAGGAGTACCGCGACGACGGCATCCGGGTCAACGCGGTGCTGCCCAGCGTGATCGACACCCCGGCCAACCGGGCAAGCATGCCGGACGCCGATCACTCCCGATGGGTGCAGCCGCGGGAGATCGCCGACGTGATCCTCGCCCTCTGCCAGGAGGAGACGAGCGCGGTCAGCGGCGCCCACGTGCCGGTCTACGGCAAGGCGTGACCTGTTCCGCTCACCGCAGGCCCTGCGCCTCGGCACCAGCCCGGACCAACCCGAGCAGCCGCACCACGGCGTCCTCGGTCTCCTCGCTGACCCGCTTCGGGTCCGGCGAGTTGGCGATCATCGTGGCCGCGGTGGACAACGCTCCGCACACCAGCCGCGCGGTGACTTCGACCGGCAGCCCGGACAGGCCGCCCGCCGCACGCAGGTCGGCGATGGCGTCCCTGATCACCCCGAAGCTCAGGCCCTCCTGGGCGTCCCGCCAGCGCTGCCAGCCCATCACCACCGGTCCCTCGTGGATGACGATGCGCTGATAGGCCGGATCCAGGCAACTCTGCAGGTACTCGCGCACCACGAGACCGGCTTTCACCCACAAATTCTCGGACGTGGCGAGAACCTTCTTCAGCTTGGCGTACACCTTCTTCTCGACCGCACTGAATGCGGCCTCGAACAAATCCTGCTTGTCCCGGAAATGGTGATACAGCGCACCTTTGGTGACCCGGGCGCGAGCCGCGATGACATCGAGCGACGTGCCGGCGTAGCCGTGCGTGGTGAACAACGCGACCGCACTCCGTACCAGGTCATCACGGGTGGCTGAGGCGTAGCGCGTCTTGCGCGCGGACGCCGGACGAGCACGGACTGTCGCCATGATCACAAGTTTACGCCACCTGAGCCGCACCATACCCGTGGTATGTTCGTTTCCAGAACATACCGGCAGTATGCGATTCGGCCACGTCCCCGGAGCAACATTTCGGGCGCATCGCAAGAAGCGGGGAGCTGCCATGAGCTGGAACGACTACTACGCCCGCCGCAAGGTCATGAACACCGTGCTCAAGCTGGCCCGCCGGGCGCCGGGCGGACCGTTGCCGTTCGCCGAGATCCCGCGCGCCGAAGAGCTGTTCGGCACCCCGGAGCAGTTGCTGCTGGCCCTCTACTACCGGTGGAACCTGCGCCTGCTGGGCAAGTTGCGGAGCACGGTCGGCGGCCCGGAGGACGCCATGGACGCGCCGCCGCGGGAGGACTCGGACAACCCCGAGCTGGTGGCGCAGGCCTGGCGCGGCACGGTGGCGGAGAACCCGACGTTGCGCGCGGTCCTCGACAGCCACATAGACGTCTACCCGGAGACTCTGGTGCCCGCTCTGGAACGGGAGCAACGGCTGCTGGCGATCACCGCAGGCCTGGCCGAACCGCACGAGCCGCTGGACGAGATCACCCGGGTCGGTGCGAGCTTCATGGCGCTGCTGCGCCACGGCGCGGACCAGGCCGCCCCCACGCGCAGGCGGCGCCGCTTTCCGGTCGGTGAGCTGCTGCGCATGCTGACGCCGACCGGCTGACCACGACTGCGGTGTCCACCATCCGGTCCCGAGCACAGCGCGGTGTCTCGTGCGCGCGCGGGTGGGTAGTGTGGGGACCGTGAGCGTACCCGCACCCCAGGGCCGCAAGCTGCTGCGACTAGAAGTCCGCAACAGCCAGACGCCCATCGAGAAGAAGCCGTCGTGGATCAAGACCCGGGCGAAGATGGGCCCGGAGTTCACCGAGCTGAAGGGCTTGGTGAAACGGGAGGGTCTGCACACCGTCTGCGAAGAAGCGGGCTGCCCGAACATCTACGAGTGCTGGGAGGACCGCGAGGCCACCTTCCTCATCGGTGGCGACCAGTGCACCCGGCGGTGCGACTTCTGCCAGATCGACACCGGCAAGCCCGCGGAGCTGGACCGGGACGAACCCCGGCGGGTGGCGGAGAGCGTGCAGGCCATGGGGCTGCGTTACTCGACCGTCACCGGTGTCGCCAGGGATGACCTGCCGGACGGCGGCGCCTGGCTGTACGCGGAGACCGTGCGGCAGATCCACGCGCTGAACCCGGGCACCGGCGTCGAGCTGCTCATCCCGGACTTCAACGCCAAGCCGGACCTGCTGGCCGAGGTGTTCGGCTCCGAGCCGGAGGTGCTGGCGCACAACATCGAGACGGTCCCGCGCATCTTCAAGCGGATCCGCCCCGGCTTCCGCTACGAGCGGTCGCTCGAGGTGATCCGGCGCGCCCGCGACGCGGGTCTGGTCACCAAGTCGAACCTGATTCTCGGCATGGGTGAGCGGCCGGAGGAGGTCGAGCCCGCGATGCGTGACCTGCTGGACGCCGGCTGCGAGATCCTCACCATCACCCAGTACCTGCGGCCGAGCATCCGGCACCACCCGGTGGACCGCTGGGTCAAGCCGGAGGAGTTCGTCGAGCACGCCCGGGTGGCCGAATCGTTGGGTTTCGCCGGTGTGATGGCCGGCCCGCTGGTACGCTCCAGCTACCGCGCCGGCCGGCTGTACGCGCAGACCAAGCGCCGTCGCGGCGAGCCGTTGCCGGCCAACCTGGCACATCTCGCCGAGTCAGGGCCCGCGGCTCAGGAGGCGAGCGCGCTGCTCGCCCGCTGATCCACTCACGGCAGTAGCAGAGGGGGCCCCGCGGCGTGATCTCGGATTTCCTGACCTGGCTGCAGAACCTGCCCGAGGGCTGGCTGATCCTCGGCGCCGGCCTGCTGGTGTTCGGGGAGACCTGTCTGGGCCTCGGTTTCGTCGCGCCGGGCGAGACCGGGCTGTTCATCCTGGGCGTCACGGTCGACTCGGTTCCCGAGTTCGTCGCGATGTGGCTGGTCACCACCGGCTGCGCGATGCTGGGGTACACCGCGGGCTACTGGCTGGGCCGCTACTTCGGCCCGAAGCTGCGCAACGTGAAGTTCGTCGACAAGCACGGCGGGGAGAGCTGGGACAAGGCGGTCGAGTTCCTGCAGCGGCGCGGCGCGGTCGCGGTGATGATCGCGATCTTCCTGCCGGTGATGCGCACGCTGGTGCCCGCCGCGGCCGGGGCGGCCAAGCTGCCGTTCCACCGGTTCCTGCCCGCGGCGGGCGTGGCGGGCCTGGCCTGGTGTGCCCTGCACGTCGGCATCGGGGCGGCACTCGGCGAGTCGGCGAAGTGGCTGGAGTCGGCGATCGGCAAGGGCAGCTGGGTGGTGCTCGGCGTGCTGGTGGCCGGCTTCGTCGTGATCATGCTGCTGAAGCGGAAGCGCAAGGCCGCCGCCGAACGGCAGGCCGGCGTCGCGCCCGAGGCCGCGGCAACCGAGCCCGAGCCGCAGCGCTGACGCCCGCCGGGCCGCCGCCCGGCTCGTGTGCCTGCTCCGTGGTGCTTCTCCGGGCAGGATCGCGCTGCCCGGCGGTGCCTTTCCGGCCGGAACCGCGCTTGTGACCAGCCCGAACACAGCCCATGACGGCGCAAGTGGCGCTATGCTGCCGAGCCATGATCGTGGCGGTCGCCGGCCTCGTCAGCGCGGTACTGGTCCTGTTCGCGCACGAGTACGGCTATCACCGGGACGAGCTGTACTTCATCGCCGCGGGCAAGCGACTGGACTGGGCGTACGTCGACCAGGGCCCGGTGACCCCGCTGCTGGCCCGGCTGATGACCGAGCTGGATGCGGACTCGCTCACCCTGCTCCGGCTGCCCTCTGCGCTGGCCGCCGGCCTGATCGTGCTGATCACCGGCCTGCTCGCCGGCGAGCTGGGTGCCAAGCGCAGCGCCCAGGTGCTCGCCGCGGTGATCGCCGGGGTGTCGGTGGTCGTGCTGTTCAACGGCCACCTGCTCAGCACCACCACGTTCGACCTGCTGTGCTGGACAGCCGCCACCTGGCTGATCGTCCGTGCGGTGCTGCGCGACGAGCGGCTGTGGCTGGCGGTGGGGCTGGTCGTCGGGCTCGGCCTGCTCAACAAGCCGCTGCCCGCGCTGCTGGCCGTGGCGGTGCTGGTCAGCCTGCTGGCGGCCGGCCCACGGCACGTGCTGCGCAGCCCCTACCCGTGGCTGGGCGCCATGATCGCCGTGGTGCTGTTCGCGCCGTTCATCCTCTGGCAGGCCGCGCACGGCTGGCCGCATCTGGAGGTGTCCGCGGCCATCGCACGCGGCGAGTCGGCCAGTTCCGAGCCGTGGTGGGCGGTCGTTCCGTTCCAGCTGCTGTTGGTCAGCCCGGTGCTGGCGCCGGTGTGGATCGCCGGGCTGGTGCGGCTGTTCCGGGACGCCGAGTTGCGCTTCCTCGCCGTGACCTGGGTGCTGCTGGCGGTGGTGTTCATGGCCACCGGCGGCAAGCCCTACTACCTGGCGGGGATGCTGCCGCTGCTCGTCGCCGCAGGCTGCGTGCCCATCCCGCGATGGCTGCGCGGGCGCCCGCCGCTGCTGCGCAAGGCCGCCCTCGGGCTGGCGCTGGCCGCCAGCATCGTGATCGACCCGGTCATCGCGCTGCCGGTGCTGCCGGTACGGGACATCGACCTCGTGGTGGCGATGAACGAGGACGTCGGCGAAACGGTGGGCTGGCCGGAGCTGGTCAGCACGGTCGCACACGCCCACCAGGACGGCGCGGTCATCTTCACCCGCAACTACGGCGAGGCGGGCGCGATCGACAGGTTCGGCCCCGCTTACGGTCTGCCGCAGGCCTACAGCGGCCACAACGCCTACTGGCACTGGGGACCTCCTCCCGACCTGGCCAGCCGGGTGGTGGTCGTGGGCATCCCGGCCGAACGGGCGTCGCGGTTCTTCGTCGGCTGCACCACCGCGGCCACGATCGGCAACGACGCGGGCGTCGACAACGAGGAGAACGGCGCACCGGTGCTGTTCTGCGCGGGCCCCAGCCGCCCGTGGTCGCAGATGTGGCCGGAACTTCGCCGGATGGGCTGACGTCCGCTTCTGCCGGGCCGGGCTCGCCGGCCCCTACTATCACGGGATGACCGTCGTGCCGCACGCCTCGTCCCGGCCGGACTCGCTGCGCACGCCGGATGCACCACCCCGCCCAGCCGGCTTCCGGTACGTACCGGCCGGACGAGACGAGCAACGACGATGACCAGGTCGCACACCGACACGCAGGCCGCGGCGGTGGAGTTCATCACCGCGCACCGCCGCAACCGGCTGGAATCCCTGACCGACCGGCTGGTGAAGGCGATCGAGAGCGAGAACCCCGGCTACCAGGACACCATCCGCGTTCCGCACGACGACCTCCGCCGGTCCTGCCACGACAACATCGACCGGGTGCTGCAACTGCTCGCCGAGGCCGTCAGCGGCCGGCCGACGAGGCCGCACGACGACGCCATCTTCGACGCTGCCCGGCAGACCGGCCGCCGCCGCGCCGAGCAGGGTGTCCCGCTGGACGACGTGCTGCGGTCGTTCCGGTTCGGCGGGCGCATCATCTGGGACGATCTCATCGAACACGGCCGCGACGTGCTGCCCCCCGAGGTGGTGCCGGAGATCGGCACCAGGCTGTGGGAGGTGGTCGACCAGACGTCGGCCGAGGTGGCCAGCGCCTACCACCACTACGAACGATCGGTCCTGCGCGCTGACGAACGGCGCAGGGCGATGCTGTGGGAGGGCGTGCTCAGCGGGCGCACGGGCCAGCCAGGGTTCATCGCGGAAGCGTCGCGGGTGCTCGATCTGCCGGTCGAGGACGACTACCTGGTCATCGTCTGCGACGAGCTCGACATCCCGCTCGCCGAATCACGCCTGGCGGCCCATCCCTCGGCGTGGGTGGACCGCTCCGACGTCGTGGTCGGCGTCATCGCCTTGCGCGAGCCGCGGGCCGACCAGCCGCTGGAGCTGCTGCACGGGCTCGCCGCCGCCCCGCCCGGCAGGTTGATCGGGGTGTCCGGCGTCGTCCGCGGGCTGGCCGGGGTGGCCGACGGATACCGGCAAGCGCTGCTGGCTCTGCGTGCCCGCGCCGGATCGCGCGGCTTGTCCCGCTACGACGACTGTCTCCCGGAAGCGCTGCTGCTGAGCTCGCCGGACATCGCCGACGACCTGATCCGCACCTGGCTCGACCCGCTGCTCGCGCTGCCTGCGGCCGAGGCCCGCGAGCTGATCCGCACGCTGCGCGCGTGGGTCGCCTGCGCCGGGTCGACGGTGCGCACCGCCAAAGCGGTCCCCTGCCACCGCAACACCGTGGTCAACCGGCTGCGCCGGATCGCCCTCCTCATCGGTCGCCCGCTGGCCGAAGACACCCCGCCGGTGGAGCTCGACCTCGCGTTGCGCGCCCTGGCCATGCGGTCCGGCCGGTGACCGTGAGTTGTGCCACTTGCACAACCAGTTCGGCTGAATTTGGGCGGGTCCCTCCTAGGCACTGCTCGTGATGGGTGACACACTCAGGGCCACCTGGCCGATGGTTACCGCCATTCGGCGTAACCACCCGGTTGATCCGCTCCCACCACGAGGTGCATATGTCCGGTCCAACGATCGATTGTGAACGTGCCCAGTCCGGAGCGAGCGAGCGTTCTGGCATCAGTCGACGGAAGTTCTTCGGCTACGTCGTGGCAGGCACGACGCTGGTGGCCGCCGCGGACATCGCGCTGTCCGAACCGGCCACCGCCGCCGTCCCGAGCCCGCCCCAGGTCCCCGAGCTGTACGACCTGAACGACCTGCTCACCGACGCGACCCGCGCGACGGCGAACCTGATCACCGTCACCATCAACGAGGACGGCACCGCGTCGTTCGCGTTGCCGCGCGCCGAGGTCGGTCAGGGCATCACCACGTCCACGGCGATGATCATCGCCGAAGAGCTCGACCTGCCGGTGGAGAAGGTCAAGGTGACGCTCGCCGACGCCCGGCCGGAGCTGCTGTTCAACCAGCTCACCGGTGGCTCGAACACCACGATCTCGACGTTCACCCCGATCCGGGTCGCCGCCGCGATCGCGCGTAACGCGCTGCTGGAGGCCGCGGCGATCCTGCTCGGCGACGAGGTGAACAAGCTCGTCGCCAAGGCGGGCGTCATCCAGGCCCCGGACGGCCGCTCGGTCGGCTACGGCGAGCTGGCCAAGCGGGCCGCCGTCTCGGAGACCAAGAAGGTCGAGGTGACGCTGAAGGACGTCAGCGAGTTCAAGGTCATCGGCAAGGAGCAGAAGCGCATCGACGCGCGGGCCGCCGTGACCGGCCGCAAGGTGTTCACCACCGACCTGCGCGTCGAGGACGCCCTGCCGACCATGGTGTGCCGCCCGCCGACGCTGAACGGCAAGCCGGTCAAGCTGCTCAACGAGGCCGAGATCCGTGCCATGCCCGGCGTCACCGACGTGGCGATGATCGACACCGGCGTCGCGGTGCGGGCCAGGACGTTCGGCCAGTGCATCGACGCGGTCCGCGCCATGCAGGTCGAGTGGAAGCCGGGCCCGGTGGCAGGCGAGTCGGACGAGGACATCGTGCGCAAGCTCCGCCAGGCCGAGATACCGCTGCCCAAGATCAGCGAGCTGGGCCTGGACAAGATCGGCATCGGCCCGGTCAACCTGAACCTGGTCAAGTCCATCGACGCCGACTTCCTGTTCTACTTCCGCAGCAATTCGGCGCTGGACACCAACTCGGCGGTCGCCGACGTGCGCAAGGACCGGGCGGAGATCTGGGCCAGCCTGAAGTCGCCGATCGTCACCCAGCAGACCATCGCCGCCGAGCTCGGCCTGCCGCAGCACAAGGTGAAGGTGCACGTCGTGGACGGCGGCGGGTCGTTCGGCCGCCGGCTGTTCTTCGACGCGGCGCTGGAGGCGGCGAAGATCTCCAAGGCGATGGGCAAGCCGGTCAAGCTGATGTGGCACCGTGCCGACGACGCTCGCGCCGGCCGCATGCACGGCATGGCCACCAGCCGGGTGCGCGCCCTCTACACCGGCAAGCAGGTGCTGGCGTTCCTGCAGAACCACACCAGCATCGAGACCGACTACCGGCACGGCCTCGGTGACCTGATCACGGCGAGCGTGGCGAACCTGCCGACCGGCCTCGGCAACCTCGGCTTCGCCGAGACGATCTTCGCCCTGACCCAGGAGATCCCGTACAACTTCGGCGTGGTCAACCAGTCGCTGGTGGAGACCGACCAGCGGTTCAACACCGGCAGCATGCGCAACATCTACTCGCCGGACGTGCGCACCGCCGCCGAGCTGGTGGTGGATCAGCTGGCCGCCGCGATGGGCATGGACCCGCTGACGTTCCGCCGCAAGTTCCTCAAGGACAAGCGGGTGCTGGCCTGCCTGAACAAGGTCGCCGAGGTCGGCAAGTGGGGCCGGCCGCTGCCGAAGGGCATGGCGCAGGGCATCGCGATCCACAAGGAGTACAAGACCGCCAGCGCCTGCCTGGTGGAGATCGACTGCCGCCCGGAGACGGTCAACCGGAAGATCCCCAACGCGGTGACCGGCCCGCGGGTGACCAAGGCGGTGTACGCCATCGACGCCGGGCTGGTCATCAACCCGACCGGCCTGCGGGCGCAGATGCTCGGCGGCATCAACGACGGCATCGCGCTCACGCTGACCTCGAGCATGCACCTCAAGGACGGGCACTTCCTCGAGGCCAGCTGGGACAACTACTTCTACACACGGCAGTGGAACACGCCGCCGGAGGTGGAGATCATCGTCATGCCCTCCGACCGCAAGACGCCGGGCGGTGCGGGCGAGGCCGGGGTGGCCGCCAGCATGGCCGCGGTGGCCTGCGCCTACGCCAGGGCGGTCGGCCGGGTGCCGGACTACTTCCCGGTCAACCACCGTGACCCGCTGGCGTTCAAGCCGAAGCCGTTCATTCCCCCGATTCCGCAGTCGCCGACCAACGGCCTGAAGCTGACCTGGTGAGGAGCGCCATGCCCGAGCAGACATTCATCCTCAACGGGAAGAAGGTCACCGTGGACGTCGAGGACGACGTCCGAGTGCTGTGGGTCCTCCGGGACATTCTCGGCGTGACGGGACCGAAGTACGGCTGCGGCATCAACGTGTGCAAGGCATGCACCTCGCACATCAACGGCCGGGCGTTCAACCCGTGCGCGGTCCGGGTCGGTGACCTCGAACCCACCGATCACATCACCACCATCGAGGGGCTGGCGGACACCGCCGACGGCGAGCTGCACCCGATGCAGCAGGCGTGGCTGGACAAGGACGTCTCGCAGTGCGGTTACTGCCAGCCCGGGCAGATCATGGCCGCGGTGGCGCTGGTGAAGAAGGTGCGGCGGGAAGGCAGGTCGATCACCGACGCCGATCTCGACCAGATCCGCAACATCTGCCGGTGCGGCACCTACTCGCGCATTCGCGAGGCGATCGAGGAGGGCGCCCGCAACATGTAGCCGGCCGGTGGGGCCTTCGCGCGGCTGCCGCTCGCGGGAGGCCCCACCGCCCAGCGCGGCCCGCCAGCGGTATGCGTCGTGCGTCCGGATTCCCGGCCCGCGACTGTCGGTCGGGCGTGCCATGCTGGCACGGTGATCGCCACTTTCGCAGCCGAACTGTGGGTATGGGACGCCCGGCGTGCCGAGACGTGGACGTTCGTGTCGGTTCCCGTCGAGGTGAGCGAGGACATCCGGGAGCTCACCGAGGGCGTGCAGCGTGGGTTCGGGTCGCTCCGGGTCCGGGCCACGATCGGCGGCACCACGTGGCGGACGTCGATCTTCCCGGACAGCGGGTCCGGCTGCTATGCGCTGCCTGTCAAGCGCGCGGTGCGCACCGCCGAAGGCCTCGAGCCAGGCTCCATCGCCGAGGTGACCGTCGAGCTGCTCGACGTCTGAGCCTGCCTAGGCGGGCGGCTGCCCATCGAGCCCGCCTGACCGGGCAGCCACCCGCGGCAGCCTGGCTGGCCGAAGTCCCGCCCGGGCATTCGTGACGACCCGGGTGGACGTGATGTGCAGTGCCGGGCGAGAACGGCACGCCGGTCAGGGGCGGCCGTGCACCGCCGTCTGCAACCGCTCCGCGAGTTCGATGGCCCTCGTCGTGTGACTGCTGAAGGCGAACTGTCGTCCGTCGTTCAGCCGGACGACACAG
Source organism: Thermocrispum sp. (assembly GCF_002919275.1). Classification (NCBI taxonomy): domain Bacteria; kingdom Bacillati; phylum Actinomycetota; class Actinomycetes; order Pseudonocardiales; family Pseudonocardiaceae; genus Thermocrispum; species Thermocrispum sp. The sequence continues at coordinate 13,105 of NZ_PKFA01000023.1, forward strand.
CGGAAGTTGATGCCCAGGCCCCCGCGATTCTGCGGGTTCCCTTGCCGGACCACCTGGGCGATGTCCCGCCAGGGGATCGCTTCGGCCGCACCCCGGGCATGGCGGACGATGCCGTGCTCGTGGAGGTCGATCGCGTGGCCACGCGTCTGCGCTGCCCTGATCAGCAGCACGACCCCGATCAGCACGGCAAGCCCGCCGAGGCCGAGCAAGCCGCCGATCACCATCTCGATCGCGCGATACGCCGGTTCACCGGGAAGCATCGGCCGGTCCGCATCGGAGAGCATCATGGGTATCCCCACGGCCAGCGCCGCCGCCCCGCCGATCGTGTAAGCCAGTCCGAGAACACGACGCCGCTTGTTGTCCACCGGGTACCGGCCGACGAGCGCCCCCAGGTCAGTGGTGTGCATAGCACAGTGGTAGCACGCCCGGTCCACGACAACGGGCGCTGACCGGAACCTGCCACGCCACGACCACTGCAGACCGTCTCTCGGCGTGTACGTCGGCGGGCCGCCGATCCGGCATCGAGGCTGCGCAGGCATGCTGCGCCTCAGATGTCAGCGGTCGCGGTTCGGCGCGTAGTAGACGCCGAAGGTGTCGAGCAGTTCTTCCTCCACCAGCAGCGCCGACCGGGCCTCGGTGCCCCGCGCCGCCGCCACCGACGTGGCCATGGCCTGCACGAACGTCACGAAGGCGGTCATCGACCGCAACACCGACACCCCGGTGGTGTCCAGGTAGAACGCGTGGGTTGCGGAGCCGGCCAACGGTGAGGCCGGGTTGTCGGTCAGGGCCACGGTGGTGGCGCCGCGCCGGGCCGCCCACTCGAAGGCCCGGACCGTGTCCGCCGAGTAGCGGTGGATCGAGGCCGCCACGAAGCAGTCACCCTGCTGGACCCGGCGCAGCTCGTCGGTCAGCACGCCGTGCGCCGCGCCGAGCACGCGCACCTCCTCCCGCACCAGGCCGAGCAGGTAGCCGAACAGGTGCATGACGGGAAAACACTTGCGCAGGCCCAGCAGGTGCACCCGGGTCGCCGTGGCCAGCACGCCGACGGTCTGGTCCCAGGCGGGACGGTCGACCCTGGCGATGCTGCGGGCGATGTTGGCCTGATCGAAGGCCACCGCCAGCTCGAGCGGATCCCGCGCCTGCGCGGTGAGCGATTCCACGTTGGCGAACCGGCGCAGCAGCTGCGCCTGTTCCCGCAACCGCTCCCGGCACAGCCGCGCCAGGCCGGGGTAGCCGTCCAACCCCAGGCTGGTGGCGAACCGGACCACGGTCGACTCGTTGATGCCGACCGACCTGGCCAGCTCGGTCACCGTCATGAACGCCACGCCTTCCGGATCGGCCAGCACACGTTCGGCGAGCAGCTGCTGCGATCGGGTCAGCTGAGGCATCCGGCTCCGCAGCAGCGCCGCCAGCTCGTCGAAGGTCTCCGGCGCGGTGTTCGTGTCGGCCATGACCACCATCATCCTCAGCCGGCCGCCGAGCTGCGCGCTGGGCCACACATGGCGGCATGAATGTTTGCACGATGACTACTTCGTGCAATACCGTTTGCATCAGTCGGCCAAGGAGTCGGCCAAGGAGGCATGCACATGGTTGCCCATTCGGCGACATTGGCCATCAACGAACGGCTTGCGGCTCGGCGCGCGGCCGGTGAGCGGGTGGTGCATCTCGGCTTCGGCGAAGCCGGGTTGCCGGTGCCCGGCTTCATCGCCGAGCAGCTGCGTGGCGCCGCCGGGCGCAACGGCTACGGCCCGGTCGCCGGTTCGCCCGGAGTACGCCGGGCCGCGGCCGGCTACTTCACCCGCCGAGGGATCACCACCCAGCCGGAGCAGATCGTCACCGCTCCCGGCAGCAAAGCACTGCTGTACGCGCTGATCGCCGCCCTCCCCGGGGACGTGATCCTGCCCCGGCCGTCGTGGGTGAGCTATGCGGCTCAAGCGGCTCTGGCCGGTAAGCGCGTGCACTGGGCGGACATCCCCGAGGAAGCCGGTGGCGTGCCCGATCCCGGGGCACTGACTGCCGCGGTGCACGCGGCGCGCCGGGCCGGGCAGAGGCCCGGTGTGCTGGTCCTGACGGTGCCGGACAACCCGACCGGGACCGTCGCGACGGCCGAGCACGTCAAGCAGGTGTGCGCGATCGCCGAGGAGCACGGTCTCGCGGTGATCTCGGACGAGATCTACCGCGATCTCGCCGCCGACCCGGCAAGCGTGCGTTCCCCCGCCGAGTTCCTGCCCCAGCAGTGCTTCGTGACCGGTGGATTGTCGAAGAGCCTGGCCCTCGGCGGGTGGCGCATCGGCTTCGCTCGCTTCCCGCACAGTGACCTCGGTGAGCGCACTCTCGACGCGGTGATCGGTATCGCCAGCGAAGTCTGGTCCAGCTTGGCCGCTCCTATGCAGGATGTCGCCGCGTACGTCCTGGATGAGCCGTCCGAGGTGCGCGAGCACGTTGCCGCCGGCCGCAAGCTGCACGCGGCCGTCGCGCAGGCGGTGTACCGGGAGTTCGTCGCCGCCGGAGCGGCATGCCGTCAGCCGACGGCAGCGTTCTACCTGTATCCCGATCTCAGTCCGCTGGCTGGTCTCGGCCGTCACGGCCTGGCGGGGGCGGACGCCGTGGCCGGTTTCCTGCTGGACAAGCACGGCGTCGGCGTGCTCAGCGGCGCCGCGTTCGGCGACCACCCGGACGCGCCACGCTTCCGGGTGGCCACCAGCCTGCTGTACGGGGAGTCCGAGGAGCAGCGGTGGCAAGCGCTGAGTTCGGACGCCCCGGCCGAACTGCCGTGGGTGGCGGCGGCGTTGACCCAGCTCCGGACGGCCCTGGCCGACCTGCGCTGATCGACGGGTCCATCACCGCACGCCGATCTGGCGCTGCCGGAGGCCGGCGAGGCCGATGCCTGCACCCGCCAGCGCCAGGACCGCCAGCCAAAGCGCCGGAAGCACGTCGAACGATTCGACGGGCATGTCCGCAGGGTGGCTCAGCGGTGACAGGGCACGCACCCATTCCGGCAGGTCGAGCAGATCGGCGAAGTTGCCGACGAACACCGCCAAGGCGACCACCGCCCAGCCGATCGCAGGCAGCCAGCCAGGTACCCAGCCGTACAGCGCCGCGCACAGGCCCAGCACCAGCAGCACCGCCGGGATCATGTTGAGATGGCTGGCGACGACGTCCCCGAACGTTTGCCAGTCGCCGAGCGATCCGGCCACGGCCGCGCCGGTACCCACGCCGGTCAGCAGCAGGATCACCGCCGCACCGAACCCGATCACCAGCAGGTGAGAGCCCGCCCAGGCAGACCGGCTGACCGGGGTGGCGAGCAGCGCGCCCGCCCGCCCGGACGTCTCCTCCGCGCGCAGCACCTGCGCCGCGAACACCACGTAGGCGGCCGTCAGATACCCACCGAAGATCGCCAGGAACGCCAGATACCCGGTGAGCAGCTGCTCTGCGCCGAACATCTGCCGGACGGCCTCCGGCAGGTCGGCGGCCGATTCCACGATCACATCCGCGAAGGCCCCGTCGACACAGCCGAGGGCGACGATCGATGCCGCCCAACCGGCGAGCCCACCCCGCTGCAGACGCCACGCGAGACCGAGCGGCGTGCCCAGAAAACGGGAAGCCGTCGCCGCGCCGCGCCGCGCACTGATCAGGCCGGCGCCCAGGTCGCGCTTGTTCTGCAGGACGAACCCGAGCAGCGCCCCGACGATGCCCAGCCCCAGCAGGAGCAGGAGCGGCCACCACCGGTCGTGGACGTATGGCGCAGTCTGCGAGGCCCAGCCGAACGGTGACGTCCACGACAGCGCGCTGCCGCCGACCTCGGCCATGTCACCGAGGCCGCGCAGCGCGAACGCCACTCCGACGACCACCCCGGCCCACCCGGCCGCGGTGCGCGAACTCTCGCTCAGCTGCACGGTCACCGCGGTGACCCCGGCGAAGGCCAGGCCCGTCGCCCCGGTCGCGGCGCCCACAAGCAGCGAGCCCGTCAGTGCGAAGCCGTTGCCGACCGCCAGCGCCGTCACCACGATCGCGGCCGCGATGTCGGCGAGCACGGCGACCAGCAATGCCGCGGTCAACGGCGCGTCCCGGCCGACGACGTTGGCGCGGATCAGCTCGGCGCGCCCGGTCTGCTCCTCCAGCCTGGTGTGCCGGACGACGAGCATGATGTTCATCAACGCGGCCAGCAGGAACAGATAGAGCAGGTAGCCGGCGGCGAAGAACCGCTCGTAGGTCGGCGCGTCGAGACCGAACGCCGGGCCGGCGAACATGCGCCCGACCGGCTGCTCGAGCAGCGGAACGGCCGCGGCGAGATCCTGCTCCGACGGCGCGAGTTCGGGCAGCGCCGCCCCGATGTAGACCACCAGTAGCCCGAGGCCGACGATCCAGGCGGGCAACTTGACCCGATCCTGGCGCAGCAGGAACCGCGCCAGCGTCAAGGTCGCGGTACGCGAACCGGACGGCGCGCTGTGCCGCGTTGCCGTCCGGTCACCCACGGTGGCCGGCACGTCACTTCACTCCCGTCGTGGCGCCGCGCGCCGAAAGATCGTCCCCGTAGTGGCTCATCAACAGCTGTTCGAGGGTCGGCGGATGGGCGACGATCGAGCGGACACCCAAACCGGCCAGCTCACGCAGCACGTCCCCGACCCGGCTGCCGTCGACCTCGAAGCGCACCTGTCCGTCCGTCTGCCGCAGGTCGTGCACGCCCGGCATGGCGGCGAGCCGCTCCGGCGAGCCGGTGACCTCGGCCTCGACCGTGATGCGGGTCATGTGCCGCAGTTCGCGCAGGGAGCCGGACTCCACGATCCGGCCCTGCCGCACGATGGAGATCCGGTCCGCCAGCACTTCGACCTGCGCCAGGATGTGGCTGGACAGCAGCACCGTCGTGCCCGTGTCCCGGGCTTCCCGGATGGCCTGCTGGAACACCAGCTCCATCAACGGGTCCAGGCCTGCCGTCGGCTCGTCGAGCAGCAGCAGCTCCACGTCGGAGGCCAAGGCGGCGATCAGCGCCACCTTCTGCCGGTTGCCCTTGGAGTACGTGCGGGCCTTCTTCGTCGGGTCCAGGTCGAAGCGTTCGCACAGCTCGTCGCGCTTGCGCCGGTTCACCCCGCCACGCAGCCGCGCGAAGACGTCGATCGCCTCCCCGCCGGTCAGCTTCGGCCACAGCTCCACGTCGCCGGGAACGTAGGCGAGCCGGCGATGCAGCGCCACGGCGTCGTGCCACGGATCGGAGCCGAACAGCCGCACCGTCCCGCCGTCGGCCTTCAACAGGCCGAGCAGGACCCGCATGGTGGTGGACTTGCCCGCTCCGTTCGGGCCGAGAAACCCGTGCACCTCGCCGCGGGCGACGGTCATGTCCAGGCCGTCGAGCGCGCGGATGGTGCCGAAAGTCTTCACCAGCCCGGCACACTCAATCACGTTCATCGTCGCTGCCGCCTTTCGGGTCGGATTGCTCCTCGAGCTGATCGAGGTAAGAGCGGACGTTCTGATAGGTCCCGGGAGTGAGCACGCCCTCGCAGTAGATCTCCAGGACGGCTTGCAAGTAGGCCACCGGCGGCTCGTCGCCGTCGATCAGGTCGACCCCCAGCAGCCGCTTGAAGTGCTCGTGCAGCACCAAGCTGCCCATGGCGAACAGGAACAGCACCACCACCCGAGCCCGCGGGTTGGCGCTGGGCTTCACCAGGCCTGCTGCCACGCCCTCTTCGGTGTACTGCTCGGCGTGCTCGACCATCTTGTCGATCAGGTCGTTGACGTGCGGGCTGCCGTCGACCAGCGTCTTGGCCAGGTAGCGCATCAACGGCCGGAACTCGGCGATCTGACTGGTGAGCATGACCGGGTCGAGCCGCGGGCCCTGCCGCACCGCGTCGGTCTTGAGCGCCAGCAGCGTGTCAGCGACGTACTGGTCGCATGCCACGCGCAGGCCGTCCTTGGAGCCGTAGTGGTGAATGATCAACGCGGGTGAAACACCCGCGCGCTCCGCGATGGCCTTGAGGCTCGTGCCGTTGACCCCGTGCTGACCGAACAACTCGATCGCCGCGTCCCGGATGCGTTCCACGCCGCCGCGCTCGGCGTTCGCCTCTTCCCGTCTGTCCGGTTGCGCCACCACTCGCCAACTCCTGACTGAACGCTTAGTCAGCATACTGTCTGAACATTCAGTCAGTCAACGGAGGCGGCGTCGTTCTCCGCCTACGCGGACAATGCGCGGCGTGCGGTGTGAACGTGTGGCGTACGCGAAGACGCCGATGCTCGATTCTCGCGGCGGGGCAACCGAATCGGCGTCGAGACGTCTTCCGGAGAGCCCGTGACAACGCGACAACAAGGGGGAGCCCGCGCGTAAACGGACACTTGGCATCGTTGTTTCCGGTATCGCCGCGATTGCGGCTGCAACGGTGCCGGTAGCGGCGGCGGACACCATGTCAGCCGCCGCCTAGGTGACCACATCCGGCGACGTCGACGGCCGTGGTGGCGACGAGCGCATCACGATCCGCGACGTGTCGCCGACCGAGCACGAGATGGTCGTCACCTACGACGACGGCACGATCGAGCGGTACCGCTTCCCGGTCGAGGACGGACCGGCGCCGCGCGCATCGCGGATCAAGCTGCGCGCGCTGATTCGCTCCGAGGCGGCCTGCGGGACGGGTACCTGCGGGCCGTCCCGGCCTTGTGCCAGGTCCGGCATCGGTCGTCTTCCAGAGCCGACCGCACGGCGGCTGCAGGTGCCGCGGGAAACGGGAGACTCCCGCACATCGCACACGGTGGGCACAGCTGGGTTCGAACCAGCGACCCCCTGCTTGTAAGGCAGGTGCTCTTCCGCTGAGCTATGCGCCCCGACGGGCCCGGGCGAACCCGGGTGCTCCGTTATACCTTAAAGCTCGGCGATCGCCTTCTTCCACGCCTCCTGGTCACGGGCCTCACCCGGCACCTTGCGCTCGGCGAAGCGGACCACGCCGTCGGTGTCGATCAGGAACGTGCCGCGGACGGCCATCCCGCTGTCGGCGTTGAACACCCCGTACTTCTTGGCCACCTCCCCGTGCGGCCAGAAGTCCGACAACAGCGGGAACTGGAAGCCCTGCTGGTCCGCCCACGCCTTCAGGGCGAACGGGGTGTCCACCGAGATGCCGAGCACCTGCACCTTGTCCTCGAACGACGAGTAGTCGTCGCGCAGCTGGCACAGCTCACCGGTGCAGATCCCGCTGAACGCGAACGGGTAGAACACCAGCAGCACCGGCTTGGCGCCCCGGAAGTCGGACAGCTTCACCTGCTGCTTGTTGTAGTCGTTGAGCGAGAACTCCGGCGCGATCGAACCGACCTCGACCTCGATCATGTGCTGCTGCCTCCCTAACCCGTGGATCACCTGCGATGCGGGTCAGGTTAGTGGCGTGGTCAACGACGTGTCCCCCGCGGCGGGACGAGGCGAGACCCAGCCCACTTCTCCCCCACGCTGATGGTCGAGGTCTGCGCCAGCCCCACGGTCGGGACGACCTCGGCGATCTCCGCCGGCTCCACGTGGCCTTCCTGGCCGGTCTTGGGCGTCAGCACCCACACCACGCCGTTCTCGCTCAGCGGCTGCCGGGCATCGACCAGGGCGTCGCCGAGATCACCGTCGCCGTCGCGCCACCACAGCAACACCACGTCGACGACTTCCTGGGCGTCCTCGTCGAGGATCTCCCCACCGATCCGCTCCTCGATCGCGGCACGAACGCTCTCGTCGACGTCCTCGTCCCAGCCGATCTCCTGAACCACCATGTCCGGCTTGATGCCAAGCCTGTCGGCGACGTTTCCAGCCGCGACCACGACTGCTACTCCTCCTACCTGCCATGCGCTGCCCATCGGCGCGCCGACTCTTGTAACGTCAGTATTGAGTAGTGACAGCGAACACCGCAGTGACCGCGCACGCAAGCAACCACGGCCACCGAGTCGGCATTATTTCCCGCGCTCGACGGTCACGAACACCCGCCTACTGGCGAGTAACGATGACGAAACCGCCAGGAAGCGGAAGGATGACAACAGCATCACCAAGACCACAGTGACGAGCTAGGAGCGGCACCCTTGCCCCAGCAGAACACACCGCCGTCCGGCGCCGCCACGAACGGCAAGGCGCCAGCCCGCGTGCGGGTCATCCGGGACGGCCTGGCAGCGCACCTGCCCGACATCGACCCGGAAGAGACTGGCGAATGGCTGGATTCGTTCGACGAGGTGTTGGCCCGCGGCGGCCAACAGCGGGCCCGGTATCTGCTCTTGCGCATCCTCGAGCGGGCCCGCGAGCGCAACGTCGGCGTTCCACCGTTGACGGCGACCGACTACGTCAACACCATTCCGACGGAGAACGAGCCCTGGTTCCCCGGTGACGAGGAGATCGAGCGCCGCTACCGCGCCTACATCAGGTGGAACGCGGCGATCATGGTGCACCGCGCCCAGCGTCCCGGCGTCTCCGTCGGCGGCCACATCTCCACCTACGCCTCGTCGGCCGCGTTGTACGAGGTCGGTTTCAACCACTTCTTCCGTGGCAAGGGGCACTCCGGCGGTGGCGACCAGGTCTTCATCCAGGGCCACGCCTCCCCCGGCATCTACGCGCGTGCGTTCCTGGAAGGCAGGCTGACCGCTGCCCAGCTGGACGGCTTCCGCCAGGAGTACTCGCACGCCGGCAAGGGCGGCGGCCTGCCGTCGTACCCGCACCCGCGGCTGATGCCGGACTTCTGGGAGTTCCCCACGGTGTCCATGGGCCTGGGCCCGATGAACGCCATCTACCAGGCCCGGTTCAACCGCTACCTGCACGCCCGCGGCATCAAGGACACGTCCGACCAGCACGTGTGGGCGTTCCTGGGCGACGGGGAGATGGACGAGCCGGAGTCGCGCGGCCTGATCCACGTGGCGGCGGCCGAGGGCCTGGACAACCTGACGTTCGTCATCAACTGCAACCTCCAGCGGCTGGACGGCCCGGTCCGCGGCAACGGCAAGATCATCCAGGAGCTGGAGGCCTACTTCCGCGGCGCGGGCTGGAACGTCATCAAGGTGATCTGGGGCCGGGAGTGGGACGCGTTGCTGCACGCCGACCGCGACGGCGCCCTGGTGAACCTGATGAACACCACGCCGGACGGCGACTACCAGACCTACAAGGCCAACGACGGCGCATACGTGCGGGAACACTTCTTCGGCCGTGACCCGCGCACCAAGGAGCTGGTCAAGCACCTGTCCGACGAGGAGATCTGGAACCTCAAGCGCGGCGGGCACGACTACCGCAAGGTGTACGCGGCGTACAAGGCGGCCATGGAGCACCACGGTCAGCCGACGGTGATCCTGGCGCACACCATCAAGGGCTACGGGCTGGGCCCGGCCTTCGAGGGGCGCAACGCCACGCACCAGATGAAGAAGCTGACCCTGGACGACCTGAAGCTGTTCCGGGACTCGCTGCGCATCCCGATCAGCGACGAGGAGCTGGAGGCCGACCCGGCGCTGCCGCCGTACTACCACCCGGGCGAGGACTCCCCGGAGATCCAGTACATGATCGGCCGCCGCAAGGCGCTCGGCGGCTTCCTGCCGGAACGCCGGGTGCAGGCCAAGCCGCTGGTGCTGCCGGGGGACAAGGTCTACGAGGGCCTGCGCAAGGGCTCGGGCAAGCAGGACGTGGCCACCACCATGGCGCTGGTGCGGCTGATCCGCGAGCTGGCCAAGGACGCCAACATCGGCAAGCGGGTGGTCCCGATCATCCCGGACGAGGCGCGCACGTTCGGCCTCGACTCGATGTTCCCGACCGCCAAGATCTACAACCCGCACGGCCAGAGCTACACGTCGGTCGACGCGCAGCTGATGCTGGCCTACAAGGAGGCCGAGGACGGCCAGCTGCTGCACGAGGGCATCAACGAGGCCGGGTCGGTGGCGTCGTTCACCGCAGCGGGCACGTCGTACGCCACGCACGGCGAGCCGATGATCCCGGTCTACATCTTCTACTCGATGTTCGGCTTCCAGCGCACCGGCGACGGGCTCTACGCGGCCGCCGACCAGATGGCGCGCGGCTTCGTGATCGGCGCGACGGCGGGCCGGACGACGCTGACCGGTGAAGGCCTGCAGCACGCGGACGGCCACTCGCATCTGCTGGCGGCGACCAACCCGGCGGTGGTGTCCTACGACCCGGCGTGGGCGTTCGAGATCGCGCACATCGTGCGGGACGGGCTGCGCCGGATGTACGGCGAGAACGCCGAGGACGTCATGTACTACCTCACGGTGTACAACGAGCCGTACAAGCAGCCGCCCGAGCCGGAGGACCTCGACGTCGAGGGCCTGCTGCGGGGCCTCTACCGGTACCAGGTGGCGCCGGGGAACACCGGTCCACGGGCGCAGATCCTGGTCTCCGGCGTGACCATGCCCGAAGCGCTGCGGGCGCAGAAGCTGCTGGCCGAGGAGTGGGGCGTCCAGGCCGACGTCTGGTCCGCGACCTCGTGGTCGGAACTGCGCCGCGAAGCGGTGGAGATCGACCGGTACAACCTGCTGCACCCGGACGAGGAGCCGCGGGTTCCGTACGTCACCCAGGTGCTGTCCGACGCGGCAGGGCCGATCGTGGCGGTCTCCGACTGGATGCGCGCGGTGCCGGACCTGATCCGGCCCTGGGTACCCGCCCCGATGTACACCCTGGGCACCGACGGGTTCGGCTTCTCCGACACCCGTCCGGCGGCACGCAGGTATTTCCTGGTCGACGCCGAGTCGATCACGGTTGCCACGCTGGCCGCGCTGGCTCGCACCGGCGACGTGAAGCAGTCCGCGGTGTCCGAGGCGGCGCGCAAGTACCGCATCGACGACGTCACCGCCGCGGGCCCGCAGCTGACCGACGCCGGCGACGCCTGACACAGCGGGCGAAAGGCTGGGCGGACGACCGGCGTCCGCCCAGCCTTCTGCTGTCGTACGGGCGGCTACTCGCGCAGATCTCCGCTCATGCCGCCGGTGGCAGGGCCGGCGCCGGGACCGGCCCCCGGGGCGGGCCGGCCGCCTGCCGACGAGGACGAGAACTGCTGCTCGATCGAGTCGAGCCAGCGCGGCCAGCGCTCGGACGTCGCCCTGATCAGGCCACCGCCGAAGCCGACGACGATCACGCCGCCGACGGTGGCCAGCACCGCGATCAGCACCGGGCCGGTGACCAGCTCGCCGACGCCGATCTGGCTCAGCGCGGCGATGACGCCCAGCGCCAGGATCACCCAGTACGCCGCGGTGGCCAGGCCACGCGCGGCACCTCGGCCCGCCAGCGCGTTGCCCACCAGCTCGCGCACCGCGTTGCCGATCGCCGCCGCCACCAGCACCAGCACGATGGCCACCGCGATCCGCGGCAGGAAGGCGATCACGTCGTTGAGCAGCTGGCTGACCGGATTCGTCGGCCCGAACACCCCGAACGCGATCTGCAACGCGATGAGCAGAATGAAATAGTAGACGATCTTGACGATGATTCCGCCCGCGTCGATGTTCGACTGCTGGAAAATCCGGGCCAGCCCGGTTTTGTCCACCAAGCGGGCGAAGCCGAGTTTCTGCAGCAGCAGGCTCAGCCCTTTCGACACGGCTTTGGCGATGAGCCAGCCGATCAACAGAACGATGAGGAACATCAGCAGCTTGGGCACGAACGTGACGATCGCGCTCCACGCATCGCCCAGGCCTGCTCTGATCTCGTCCACGGCCATCTCCTCCTCGCTACCGAACGCCCCGGACAGCGTGATCGTCAGCCCGCATGCGCTGGTCAGCAACTCGAAACGGACGCAAGGACGGGTGATTCCGCAGGCAAACAGGACGTGTCCGCCCATAATGGACACGCCGACCGGGAAATCGCACGACGATGCAAAAAGGCGCCCGGAGTCAAATTCCGGCGACACGACCCGGGAATCCGCATCGCGGCACGCGGATCCGGACGCTGCGGCAAGCCGAATCGAGCACGACCGGATGCCGGAAAATCAGGGCCCAGCGAGCGCCGGTGCAGCCGGACGACAATGGGACGGAAAACATCCCGGGCGACACCTCGCTCGGCACCGGACCGCAACGCCGAGGAAACATCGCCGCCGACCCGCTGGATTACTGTTGTCGGCATGACCACCCAGTCGCTCGAGCCGCCTGCGGCGAGGCTGTCGCCGGGCACCATGCGCAAGGTCGAACGGGCCTCCGGCGACCTGGCGGGGGCGTGCGTGGCGGAGATGCAGCGACGGCTGCCGTGGTTCTCCCGGATGACGGCCGACCAGCGGGCCAGCATCCTGCTCATCACGCAGGCGGAAGCTGCGGGGTTCACCGAGTGGCTCCGGGATCCGACCATCCCCTCCCGGCCGACCACCGACGCGTTCCGGGACGCTCCGCGCGAGCTGTCCCGGCTGATCAACCTGCGGCACACCGTGGTGCTGATCCGCATCGCCATCGAGGTGTTCGAGCGGGAGCTGCCCAAGTACGCGGCCAACGAGGCCGAACGCGTGCTGCTGACCGAGAGCGTGCTGCGCTACGGCCGGGAGGTGGCGTTCGCCGCGGCGACCGCCTACGCCGCAGCCGCCGAGTCTCGCGGCGCGTGGGACGCCCGCTTGGAAGCGCTCGTGGTGGACGGGATCGTGCGCGGCGACGCCGAGGAGTCACTGCTGTCCCGCGCGGCCGCCCTCGGCTGGGATCCGGCCAGCCCGGCCACGGTCGTGGTGGGCGCGGCCCCCAAGGCGGACTCCCCCGACGTCATCACCGAAGTACGGGCGCAAGCAGGCCGGGTCGGCCGCTCGGTGCTGGTCGGGGTACAGGGCACCAGGCTGATCGTGGTGGTCAACGGGCCGACGACCGGGTCGCCGGAGGCCGAGAAGGTGCTTCCCGCGCTGACTGCGTGCTTCGGCGACGGGCCGGTGGTGGCGGGCTCGACCGTGCCCCGGCTGGCCGACGGGCACCGCAGCGCGGTGGAGGCGCTGTCCGGCCTGCGGGCGGTGGTCGGCTGGGCGGGCGCCCCTCGCCCGGTCCGTGCCGCCGACCTGCTGCCGGAACGCGCGCTGGCCGGCGACGCCGAGGCGGAGCGCACGCTGATCGAGGAGATCGCCCGGCCGTTGGAACAGGCGGGAAGCGCGATCGAGGAGACCGTCACCGCCTACCTGGAGGCGGGTGGCGTACTGGAAGCGTGCGCGCGGCAGCTGTACGTGCACCCCAACACCGTGCGCTACCGGCTGAAGCGGGCCGCCGAGCTCACCGGGCGCAGCGCCACCGATCCGCGCGACGCGCTCGTGCTGCGGGTCGGGCTGATGGTCGGCAGGCTGGCCAAGGCCAGGGGGCTGTGGTGAGCAGGCCCGCCGCCGCGCACTCGGCAGCGTGCGGCCTGCCGCATGCCGCGAATCCCCGGCTTGTGGTGAGCCTCTACACAAGCCGGGATGCGAACCCGGCGGCAAGCGGTACGTTTGTGGGGTTCCTCCAAAGACGCTCGGAGTACTTGGTACTCCGCGACATCACGGCCGGAGGCCATCGCCGTGTTCGCTAGAAACGTGACGCACGAGCTCGCCGTTCTTACCCCCGGACAAGGTTCCCAGTCCCCCGGGATGCTCACCCCGTGGCTCGAGGTCGACGGGGCCCGCAAGCGTCTCGCCGAATGGTCCGAGGCGACCGGTCTCGACCTCATCCGGCTGGGCACCGAGGCCGACGCCGACGAGATCCAGGACACCGCCATCACCCAGCCGCTGATCGTGGCGGCGTCGCTGCTGGCCTACGAGATCGGCGCCGAGCGCGGCCTGTGGCCGGCGGACGCCCCCGTGGCCGGGCACTCGGTGGGCGAACTCGCCGCGGCCGCGATCGCCGGCGTGCTGGACGCCACGGACGCCGTGGCCCTGGCCGCGGTGCGCGGCGCCGAGATGGCCAAGGCGTGCGCGCTGGCCGAGACCAGCATGGCCGCGGTGATGATGGGCGATCCCGACGAGGTGGTGGCCTGGCTGGCCGAGCACGGCCTGTCCGCGGCCAACCGCAACGGCGCGGGCCAGATCGTCGCGTCCGGCCCCGCCGACGCCATCGCGGCGATCGTCGCCGACCCCCTCCCCGGCACCAAGGTGCGGCAGCTGAAGGTGGCGGGCGCGTTCCACACCGAGTACATGGCGCCCGCGCGGGAGGCGCTGGCCGGGCACGCGGCCAAGATCACCCCGCGCGACCCGGACCGGCCGCTGCTGTCCAACGCCGACGGCGCCGTCGTGTCCTCCGGGAAGGAGTACCTGGACCGGCTGGTCAGCCAGGTCACCAGCCCGGTGCGCTGGGACCTGACCATGCAGACGCTGGCCGAGATCGGCGTGACCAGCACGGTCGAGCTTCCCCCCGCCGGAACGCTGACCGGCCTGGTGCGACGCCAGCTGAAGGGCACCGTCACCGGCACCACGGCGATCAAGGTGCCCGCCGATCTGGACAAGCTGGCCGACGACAGCCGGGAGAGCTCGTGACCGCGATTCGTCAGGCAGCCGGGGCCCCGGCCACCCAGGTGCTCGGCATCGGCAGCTACCAGCCGGAACGGGTGGTCACCAACGACGACTTGTCGCAGGTGATGGACACCAGCGACCAGTGGATCCGGGACCGGGTCGGCATCGTCGAGCGCCGGTTCGCCGCCGAGGACGAGCGGCTGGTCGACATGGCGGTGGAGGCCGGGAGCAAAGCACTCAGCGACGCGGGGCTGGAGCCGTCGGACGTGGACACGGTGATCGTGCCGAACTGCACCATGCCCGCCCCCATCCCGAACGCCGCCGCGCAAGTGGCCGACCGCATCGGGGTCAAGGCCGCGGGCGCGTTCGACCTGAACGCGGCCTGCGCCGGCTTCTGCTACGCCCTCGGGGTCGCCTCCGATCTGGTGCGTGCCGGCTCGTCCCGGCGGGCGCTGGTGATCGGCGCGGAGAAGCTCACCGACGTGGTCGACCCGCTGGACCGGGCGAACGCGATCATCTTCGCCGACGGCGCGGGCGCCGCCGTGGTCGGGCCTGCCGATGAGCCACGCATCGGCCCGGTGGTGTGGGGCAGCGCGGGCGATCTGGCCGCCACCATCCACATGCGCGACAACAAGTACATCCACCAGGAGGGCCAGTCGGTCTTCCGCTGGGCGACCACACAGATCGCGCCGGTGGCGATGCGTGCCGTGGAGGCGGCCGGGCTGAGCCTTGCCGACATCGACGTGCTGATCCCGCACCAGGCGAACCTGCGCATCGTGGAGGCGATCGCCAAGAAACTCAAGGCCAAGGGGGCCCGGGACGATCTGGTGGTGGCCGATGACATCGTCTACTCCGGCAACACGTCGTCGGCGTCCATCCCGCTGGCGTTGGATCACATGCGTCAAAAGGGACGGGTGTCGTCGGGCGACGTGGTGCTGGCCGTAGGCTTCGGGGCCGGGCTGTCCTACGCGGGACAGGTGTTCGTGGCTCCGTGATCAGCTGCTCGGGCAGGTCGTGCCGGGCGGAAGAGCACTGGTGAACTGACAGAAAGGAAACGCAATGGCGGACAACGCGAAGATCCTCGCCGGCCTGGCCGAGATCGTCGAGGAGGTCGCCGGGGTGGCCAAGGACGAGGTCACGCCGGAGAAGTCGTTCGTGGACGACCTGGACATCGACTCGCTGTCCATGGTGGAGATCGCCGTTCAGGCGGAAGACAAGTTCGGCGTGAAGATCCCGGACGACGAGCTGGCTAACCTCAAGACGGTCGGCGATGCGGTGAACTACGTCGCCAAGAACTCCTGATCGGCACACCGCCGGTCACATCCTGCAAGTGGGGAGGCGTTAGTCAATGAGCACACCAGACGTCGTGGTCACCGGCCTGGGCGCGACGACACCGCTGGGCGGGGACGTCGATGCCCTGTGGGACGGCCTGCTGGCCAGCCGGAGCGGCGTCCGGTTGCTGGAGGAAGAGTGGGTCGAGACCTACGACCTGCCGGTGCGGATCGCCGCGCCGCTGGCGGTGGAGCCGACCGAGGTCCTGCCCCGGGTGGAAGCGCGCAGGCTGGACCGGGTCGAGCAGGTGGCGATGGTGGCCGCGCGGCAGGCGTGGCGGGACGCCGGGTTCGGCGAGGGCGAGGACGCCGGCGTCGAGCCGGAGCGGCTCGGTGTCGTGATCGGCACCGGTGTCGGCGGCGCGGGCACCCTGCTCGCCATGGACGATCAGCTGGAGAGCAACGGGTTGCGCAAGGTGTCCCCGTTGACCGTCCCCATGCTGATGCCCAACGGCCCCGCCGCGTGGGTCGGCATCGACCTGAAGGCACGCGCCGGCGTGCACGCGCCGGTGTCGGCCTGTGCCTCCGGCGCTGAAGCCATCGCCTGGGCCTTCCGCATGTTGCGGGCCGGGGAGGCCGACGTGGTCGTGGCCGGCGGAGCGGAAGCCTGCATCGCCGCCATCACGATGGCCGGGTTCGCCCAGTCGCGCACGATGAGCACCCGCAACGACGACCCGGAGGGCGCTTCGCGGCCGTGGGACGTCGACCGGGACGGGTTCGTGCTCGGGGAGGGCGCCGGCTGCATCGTGCTGGAGCGGGCGGAGTTCGCCGCGGCACGTGGCGCGCGGGTCTACGCCAAGCTGGTCGGCGCAGGCACCAGCGCGGACGCGCACCACATCACCGCGCCGGACCCGGAAGGCACCGGCCAGGCGCGCGCGATGCGAGCCGCGCTGCGCAGCGGTGACATCGACCCGCAGCGGGTGCACCACGTGAACGCGCACGCGACGTCGACCCCGGTGGGCGACGTGACCGAGACGGTGGCCGTGCGCAAGGCGATCGGCGATCACCCGGTGCTCACCGCGCCGAAGAGCGTGCTCGGGCACCTGCTGGGCGCGGCGGGGGCGGTCGAGTCGATCGCCACCATCCTGACCGTGCACCACGGCCTGATCCCGCCGACCAAGAACCTCGAGCAGCTCGACCCCGGCGTGACGCTGGACGTGGTGCGCGACGAGCCGCGGAAGATGGACATCGACGTTGCGCTCAACGACTCGTTCGGGTTCGGCGGGCACAACGTGACGCTGGCTTTCGCCAAGGCCTGACGCAGGCAGTACGAACGCCCCGGGCGCGTCCCCGGGGCGTTCGGCTCGTCATGGCAAGGATCGTGGGCGGGGTCAGCATCGCCGGGCTTCCGGCACCGTCCCCGGGACGACGCTGCCGATCTTCCATCCGTCGTTCTCCAGCACCAGCGGCAGCATCAGCTGCCAGTGGATGCACCCGGCAGGAAGATCCGGCGGCGCATCCTGCTCGTCCTGCGTGCTGGTGAAGCTGAACAGGATGCGCAGCGAGCCGTCCGGGCCGGTTTCGATCCGGTGCAGCACGGCGCTGCCGATGCGGGTGCTGCGGTAGCCCTCCAGCCACGCCTGCTTCGGCTGCACCGCGATGCGCTCCTGCGAGACCGCGGTCTTCCAGCGCCCGTAGTTGCGTTCGTTGATGCCGGTGGTGTAGGCCTGCAGCAACTTCCGGGCGATCTCGCCGTACGGGTGCCGCGCGGCATCGGGCGTCAGCTTGACCTGCGCGGACCCCGGTTGGTCGGACGGCGCGAGTGAGGTCGACGGCGCGACGGTGACCGGTATGTCCGCACGGACCGGCGCGCGCTCCTGATACAGCTCGCGGGCCAGCAGACCGCCGGCCACTGCCAGCGACATCACCCCGATCACCGTTGGCACCAGCAACCGCACGGCGTTCAGCCTAGTCGGCCGCCGCTACACCACCTGGTGCAGCCAGGTGACCGGCGCGCCGTCACCCGCGTGGCGGAACGGCTCCAGCGCCTCGTCCCACGCGGTGCCGAGCAACTCGTCGATCCGATGAGCCAGATCCTCCCCTGCCCGGCTGCGGGCGACGAGGGTGCGCAGCTGGTCCTCGCCCACCACGATGTCGCCGTTCGCGCTGGTGCGGCCCCGCCACAGGCCCAGTCCTGGGGCATAGCAGAACCGCTCACCGTCGACCCCTTCGCTGGGCTCTTCGGTGACCTCGAAGCGCAGCATCGGCCACGCCTTGAGTGCCCTGGCGATGGCGGCACCGGTCCCCGCCGGGCCACGCCAGTCGCACTCGGCACGCAACTGCCCAGGCGCGGCGTTCTGCGCCGTCCAGCTCAGCTGCGCCGGCCTCCCCAGCGCGCCGGAGAGCGCCCACTCGACGTGCGGACAGACCGCAGCAGGCGACGAGTGGACATAAACCACGCCGCGCGTGTTCCCACGAGTGCTCACAGCTGACCTCCGCGTTGTCGATCTTGCTCTGCCGACGAGGGGCATCTTCCCCAACGTCCTCGTCGTGTACAGATCCGATCGATCCGCATCGGAGGAAGGCACTCCGGGGTATGCAGTTGTGGTAGTTGCAGATTACCTATCCCGCCCCACATGCACCAGTTGCAACACCGAAAACGGGACCAATACACCACCCCGCGGCGGTGTGTCGACCTGCCACGCCGTACTCGGGCGATGCTTCGCACGACGGAGCCACCCGGTTCAGCGACCCACTTCGGAGTGCGCCGCATCCGTCACGTCGACGCGCCGGGAACACAGCCGCGGGGCGGCACTCACAGCGACCGCACCATGGGCCGCGCCGCAAATCAGGCATACCAGCACAACCGGTCATATACCCCGGTGACCTGCGCAAACGGGCCGATGTCCCGGTGTGCGACGGGCGGGTCCGAACGCGCCGGCCGCCGGGGTCCTGGTTAACCTATCCGGGGGAATCCACCAGCCGAGCCGGGAGGTTTGCGTGCGGCTGCTTCGTGTCGGGGAGCCCGCCAGCACGGTCGCTGCCGACGTGCGGGCGGGCCTCACTGCGCTCGGCCGGGGTCCTGCGGAGCTGGGCGGGATCGCGGTGGTGGGCGTGCAGCCGCTGGAGAACGGCCCGTCGTTCGACGCGGTGCTGGTCATGCCGCGCGGCATCGTCCTGGTGGCCGGCATCGATCTGCCCGGGCCCGCCCTGCACCTGGAAGCGCCGCTGCACGGTCAGTGGAAGGCGGACAACTGGCCGCTGGTCGGCAAGTCCGCAGCCGTGAATCCGGCCAGCGCGTCGTTGCGCGCGGCCGACGAGCTGGCCGGCCGCCTGGCCGCGCTGACCAACGGCAGCGTGCCGATCTCCCTGATCCTGGCGGTCGGTCCGTTCGTGGAACGGGTGACGCCCGCCAAGGCGGAGAACGACCGGGTACGGATCGTCCACCCCCGGCCCGCTGCGCTGCTCGAGGCGATCACCGAGCTGGTCCCCGCCGAAGGGCCGGCATGCACGGTGGAGCAAGCGCGAGCGATCGTGCGCCTGCTCGACAGCAATGCCCCGATTCAGCCGGACGACGTGCTCATGCGGGAGGGCTTTGCCGCCGGGGCGGCCGCCCTCGCCCGCGACGGGTGCGCTCCCGCGCTGGCCGAGGAAGCGTCGACCGTGCCGATGTCGCCACCGGCGAACGGGCAGGCGAGCACCGTGCGGAATGGTACCGGCGACGCCGTTCCCCCGGCAGCCGCCGGGGCATCGTCGGTGACCGCGCAGAAGGCCAAGGCGGCCGCCCTCGCGGCCGCGGCCCAGGCACGGCAATCCCCGTCTGCTGGTACCACCCAGCAGCCCGACAGCTCGGGCACGCCCCAGGCCGCCGGCAAGGCACAGCAGTCCGGGACCGAACGGATACGAGCCGCGTTCGCGGCCGACGACCGCCCGACGGACCTGATACCGCTGCCGTTGCCGAAGCAGCGGCCTGCCCCGTCCGGCCGCCGGTCCCAGCTCCGGCTGTTGCCGATCGCCGCCGTGCTCGTGGTGGTGGCCGGGCTCGTCGCGGCCATCGTCATGGCGACCAGCACGAGCGGGACCGGGGAACAGCCGGAACCGGCGAACCGGGCCGAACAGCGGGCGCAGGACATCACCGTCGACGGCGTGCAGTTCACCGCGGTGGAGCGGTGGGACAACGACACCTGCCAGGACCTGACCTACGGCGACGTGCAGGCCAAGCTCCAGCAGACGCCGTGCACCCGCATCCGCCTGGCCAGCTACCTCGCCACCACCCCGGGCAAGCAGGCCGCGGTGAGCCTGGCCGTGATCGACTTCGCCGATCCCGCGCACGCCAAGCAGCTCAAGGCGGTCGCGGACAAACCGGGCTCGGGCGGCGCGGCGGACGCGGCGAACATGAGCGAGTCGTGGCCGGACGGCAAGCTGACCTTCCACCACGCCGTGTATCACAGCGTGGTGCACGGCAACTCGGTGCGGCTGGTGCGGGTCGCGTGGCTGGACCGGCCGTCCACCGACAAGGACCGGGAACTGGACCGCATCGCCAAGACCGCGTTCCGGGTCCCGGTCGAGTGACCCGGGACCGCCGACTCCCGACCGAGCGACCCAGGACCACCAGCTCCCGACCGAGCGACTCGGGACCCCCGGGCCCCTGCCGGCGGCAGGGAACGGCAGGTGCAGCCACGCCACCGCGGGATCGGCGGATGGCCGCGCCCCTCACAGCTGCTTGAGTTCCTCCACGATGTCGGTCACCGACGCCTTGGCGTCGCCGAACAGCATCGCCGTCTTGCTGTCGTAGAACAGCTCGTTCTCGATGCCCGCGAAGCCGGAGCTCATCGACCGCTTGAGCACGATGACCGACTTCGACTGGTTCACCTTCAGCACCGGCATGCCGTAGATGGGCGAGTTCGGGTTGGTCTCGGCCGCCGGATTGGTGACGTCGTTGGCGCCGATGACCAGCGACACGTCGGTCTGCGCGAACTGCGAGTTGATCTCGTCCATCTCCTTGAGCTGCTCGTACGGCACGTCCGCCTCGGCCAGCAGCACGTTCATGTGCCCCGGCATCCGGCCGGCCACCGGGTGAATGGCGAACGCGACGTCGACGCCCTTGGCTTCCAGCAGCTCGGCCATCTCCTTGACCGCGTGCTGCGCCTGCGCCACTGCCATGCCGTAACCGGGCACCACGACGACCTTGGACGCGTACGCCATCTGGATCGCCGCGTCCGCCGCGCTGGTGCTCCGCACCGGGCGGTCGGTGCCCCCGGTGGCGCCGCCCCCGGTGTCGGAGCCGCCGCCGAAACCACCGGCCACGATGGCCGGGATCGACCGGTTCATGGCCTTGGCCATCAGGTTGGTCAGGATCGAACCCGACGCGCCGACCAGCATGCCGGCCACGATGAGCGCGGTGTTGTTCAACGCCAGGCCCATCGCCGCGGCGGACAGGCCGGTCAGCGCGTTGAGCATGGAGATGACCACCGGCATGTCCGCGCCACCGATCGGCAGCACCACGAAGACGCCGGCCAGCGCGGCCAGCACCAGCAGGCCGATCATCAGCAGCTCGGAGTCCGCCCCGGCGACGATGGCCACCGCGCACGCCACGGCGCCCAGCAGCACCAGCAGGTTCACCGGCTGCTGCAGCCTGCCCAGCGTGATCGGCCTGCCGGGCAGGATCTCCTGCAGCTTGCCGAACGCGATGTTGGAACCCCAGAACGACACCGAGCCGACCAGGGCGGCGAACAGCGAGGCGATCGCCATGTACTTCGGCTCGTGCGCGTAGGCGTCGGTGTTGCGGAACTCCGCCCAGGCGATCAGTGCCACCGCGCCACCGCCGACACCGTTGAACAGCGCCACCATCTGCGGCATCGCGGTCATCTTGACCTTCCGCGCGGCGGGCACGCCGATCGCCGAGCCGATCACCAGGGCGACGACGATGAGCAGCCAGTTGTGGCCCATCTCGTCCTTGAGCAGGGTGGCCACGAACGCCACGGTCATGCCGACGGCGGCGATCCAGTTGCCGCGCACGGCCGTCTTCGGGCTGGTCAGCTTCATCAGCCCGTAGATCATCAACGAGAACGCGATGATGTAGAGGGTGTTGACGAACACCTCGTGACGGATCCAGCTCACTTGTCGGCCTTCCCCTTGCTCACCGAGCCGGCTTGGCCGGGCTTCTGCTTGAACATCCCCAGCATCCGGTCGGTGACCACGAAGCCACCGACGACGTTGATCGCCCCGAACACCACCGCGACGAACAGGATGATCCCGCTCACCACGTCGTCACCCACGCCCATGCCCAGCACGAGCACCGCACCGAGCACCACGATGCCGTGGATGGCGTTGGTCGCCGACATCAGCGGGGTGTGCAGCGTGTTCGGCACCTGGGAGATCACCAGGAATCCGGTGAATCCGGCCAGCACCACGATCGCCAGGTTCTGGATCAGCACCAGGTTCTCCATCACGCCTCCCCGGACTGCTCGGTGGCCGGTTCCGGTGCGGCGGGCAGCAACGCCCGCCCGGCCACACATGCCTTGGCCACGATCTCGTCACCGACGTCGATGGCCAGCGCGCCGTTGTCGTCGACCAGCAACTCCAGCAGCTCGACCACGTTGCGCGAGTACAGCTCGCTGGCGTGGTCGGGCATCTCGGCGGGCAGGTTCGACGGCGCCACGATGGTCACGTCGTGCTTGACCACCACCTGCCCCGGCTCGGTCAGCTCGCAGTTGCCGCCGCTGTCCCCAGCCAGGTCGACGATCACGCTGCCCGCTTTCATCCGTTCCACCGCGTCCGCGGTGACCAGCGTGGGCGCCTTCCTGCCCGGCACCTGCGCGGTGGTGATCACCACGTCGAAGCCGGTGATCGCGTCGGTCAGCCTGCGCTGCTGCTCGGCCCGCTCCTCCTCGGTCAGCTCGCGGGCGTACCCTCCTTCGCCCACCGCTTCGATGCCGAGGTCCAGCCACTGCGCGCCGACCGACCGAACCTGGTCGGCCACCTCGGGCCGGACGTCGTAACCGGTCGTCTGGGCGCCCAGCCGTTTGCACGTGGCCAGCGCCTGCAGGCCGGCCACTCCGGCGCCCAACACCAGCGCCCGCGCGGGCTTCACGGTGCCCGCCGCGGTGGTCAGCATCGGGAAGAAACGCGCCAAGTGCGTCGCGGCCAGCAAGGCCGCCCGGTAGCCCGCGACATTGGCCTGCGACGACAGCGCGTCCATCGCCTGGGCGCGGGATATCCGCGGGATCGACTCCATGGCGAACGCGATCACGCCCGCTTGCTCGAGCTTGGCCACCCGATCCGGGTCGCTCAGCGGGGCGAGAAAGCCGATCACCACGCTGCCCTTGCGCAGCCGGGCGATCTCCTCGTCGGTGGGCGGTGCCACCCGCACCACGATGTCCGCCTGGTAGGGATCGCCGATCGCGGCGCCCGCCTCGGTGTAGGCGCTGTCCGCCAGGAACGCCCCGGCGCCCGCGCCTTCCGCCACGATCACCCGCATGCCGCGTTTGACCAGGCGCTCGACCATCTTCGGTACCAGCGCCACCCGGCGCTCACCGGCCGCCGTCTCGGCGACGACGCCGACGGTTGCGCCGCCCGCACTTCCCGCTTCGGTGTCCGCCATCCGCGTGACCTCCTGTCCGAGAGCAACTCAGACCGCTCGGGGCCGCCAGGACCACGGGCGTTGAAGACGTTGTGTACCACGGCGGACCGGCCTTGGCGATCTTCGGTGGCGCGGTTAACAACGCGGGTGGCCGTCGTCTTCTTCCCGCCGGCTTTGCCCGCCGGACGAAGCGCCCTACCGTGGAGGTGTGAAGTCGGTCGAAATCGAGATCACCACCGGCCGCCAGGCCGTCGTGCACGACCTGAGCGAGCAGGCACAGAAGTTCCTGGCCGATTGCGGCGCCACCGACGGGCTGCTGCACGTGTGGGTTCCGCACGCCACGGCCGGGTTGGCCGTGGTGGAGACCGGAGCAGGCAGCGACGACGACCTGCTGGCCGCCCTTGACGACCTGCTCCCGCGGGACGACCGCTGGCGGCACGCCCACGGCACCCCTGGTCACGGCCGCGACCACGTGGTGCCCGCCTTCCTGCCGCCGTACGCGACCGTCCCGGTGCTGGACGGGCGGCTGGCGCTGGGGACTTGGCAGTCGTTGTGCCTGGTGGACACCAACGTGGACAACCCGGTGCGCAAGGTCCGGTTCAGCTACCTGGCGGGTTGACCTGCTCCTCCCCCGGCCGAGCACGTTCGCGCGACCTTCCCGCGCGCCTTCCGCGCGTCCGGATATGGTCTGCAGCTATGACCTATCCCGGTGGTGAGCACGATCCCTACAGCGGTCAGCCGGTTCCCCACTACTACGGTTCCGGATCGACCTACCAGGGGCTCGGCGCGTTCGAGCAGCCGCCGCGTCGGTCGCGCACGGCACTCGTGGCCGGCGTCGTCACCGCGCTGGTGCTGGCAGGTGGGGGTGCGGCCGCGTACTTCCTCACCACTGGCGGTGACGAATCGCCGGAAGCCGCGCCTGCGACGTCGACGAGCGCGGCGCCCACCACCGCGCAGAGCAGCTCGCCACCCCCGACCAGCTCGCTTGCCCCGCCGACCACACAAAGCGCCGGATCGTCGCGCGTCAAGGCAGTCGTCGAGGGCTGGGCACCGGTGTTTTCCGCGCGGGAGGGTGCGGCGTTCGACGTGTCCGAGGATTGGACCGTGGAAGATCCCGGGGTGATCGCCGGATTCGAGGACGACAGCGGGATCCGGACGGCCATGCACGGGGTGGCGACCTACCGCGACGGGTTCTGCGCGGAGGAGAAGAACTCCAACAGGGGCCGGGCCGGGTTCATGAGCGTCGAGAAGCTCGACCCGAAGAAGGTCGCCAGGGCCGCGGCGAAGATGTGGGCGACCGCCGCCATGGAACTGCCGGAGGACTCACCGAAGGTCAAGCCGACGCCCGCGCAGGAGGTCGAGATCCACGGCGGCAAGCGTGCCTGGTTGTCGACCGCGACGGTGGACAACCCGGAGGACGGGCCCTGCCAGGGCGAGGGCGTGAAGGTCACGACGGTCGCCTTCCAGGCCCGTCCCGGCGGCCTCACGGTGGTGTTCGTGCTGTACCACGACACCGGGGTGGACGACGAGCTGCCCGAGGACGAAGCTCGGCGGATCATCGGCAGCCTGCGCGTCACCAACAAGTGACCCGGTCGCCCGGTGCCGGGGCAGGCGCACGCGGTGCCCGACCCGGCCGCCGTCGGTCATGCCTTGACGAGATCCACCAGGTGCTGCACCGCGCCGTCCACCGGCACCTCGGTGCGCTCACCGGTGGCCCGGTCCTTGACCTCCACCACGCCGGACTTGAGGCCCTTGCCGACGATCAGGATCGTGGGCACGCCGACCAGCTCGGCGTCGGCGAACTTCACGCCGGGGGTGGCCTTGCGGTCGTCCAGGATCACCCGCACGCCCGCGGCGTCCAGCTCGGCCGCCAGCTTCTCGCCCGTCTCGAACACCGCGTCGTCCTTGCCGGCCAGCACGATGTGCACGTCCGCGGGCGCCACCACCCGCGGCCACACCAGGCCCAGCTCGTCGTGGTGCTGCTCGGCGATGGCCGCCACCAGGCGAGAGACGCCGATGCCGTAGGAGCCCATGGTGATCCGCACCGGCTTGCCGTCCGGGCCGAGCGCGTCCAGCTCGAACGCGTTGCTGAACTTGCGGCCCAGGGCGAAGATGTGCCCGACCTCGATGCCGCGGGCGGCCACCAGCGTGCCCTTGCCGTCCGGCGCCGGGTCGCCCTCCCGCACCTCGGCCGCCTCGATCGTGCCGTCCGGGGTGAAGTCCCGGCCGACCACCAGGTCCACCACGTGGTGGTCCGGCTTGTCCGCGCCGGTCACCCACGCTGTGCCTTCCACCACGCGCGGGTCGACCAGGTACCGGACGCCGTTCTCCTGCAGCGCCCGCGGGCCGATGTAGCCCTTCACCAGGAACGGGTACTTGGCGAAGTCCTCCTCCTCCAGCACGGCGACATCGGCCGGGTACAGCGTGGCCTCCAGGCGCCGCATGTCCACCTCGCGGTCACCGGGCACGCCGACGCCCAACAGCTCCCACTCGTCGCTGCCCGGCTGGCGGGTCTTCACCATGACGTTCTTCAGCGTGTCCGCGGCGGTGAACGTCCTGCCCAGGTCCGTCTTGGTGTTCAGGAACTCGACCAGGGTCTCGATGGTCGGGGTGTCCGGCGTGTGGTGCACCTGGGCGGGCGGCTTGTCGTCGATCGGCTGCTTCGGCGGCGCCGGGGTCACCACCGCCTCGACGTTGGCCGCGTAGTCCCCCTCGGTGCTGCGTACGTAGGTGTCCTCGCCGTTCGGGGCGTCGGCCAGGAACTCCTCGGACGCCGAACCGCCCATGGCACCGGACATGGCGGACACGATCACGTACTTCAGCCCTAGCCGGTCGAAGATCCGGATGTAGGCGTCCCGGTGCAGCTGGTAGCTGCGCTGCAGGCCTTCGTCGTCCAGGTCGAACGAGTACGAGTCCTTCATCAGGAACTCGCGCCCGCGCAGCACACCGGCACGCGGCCGGGCCTCGTCGCGGTACTTGGTCTGGATCTGGTAGAGGATGACCGGATAGTCCTTGTACGAGGAATACTCGCCCTTGACGATGAGTGTGAACAGCTCCTCGTGCGTGGGGCCGAGCAGGTAGTCGTCGCCCTTGCGGTCCTTGAGCCGGAAGATGTTCGGGCCGTACTCGGTCCACCGCCCGGTCTTCTCGTACGGCTCGCGCGGCAGCAGCGCGGGGAACTGGATCTCCTGGGCGCCGATGGCCGCCATCTCCTCGCGGATGACCTGCTCGATGTTCCGCAAGACCATCATCCCGAGCGGCAGCCACGCGTAGCCGCCCGGCGCGACGCGGCGTACGTATCCAGCCCGGACGAGCAGCTTGTGGCTCGGCACCTCGGCGTCCGCCGGGTCCTCACGCAGGGTCCGCAGGAACAGTGTCGACATCCGGGTGATCACGGCTTGCGCTCCTCGCGACGAGGCAGTGGTAGTGCACTGGAACTTTTGCGGATGAACGCAGGGTAGTCGGCCCGCGTTCGCAGGTCGCAACCGGTTGTCCCGTCACCCGCGGCTGGCGCGGCCGCCTAGGCTCACCGGTGTGCTGATCATGCTGCCTCCCTCGGAGTCGAAGTCGTCCGGCAGCGGCGGGACCGACGGTGCGCCGCTTGATCTCGACGTGTTGTCGGCTCCCGAACTGACCCCGACCCGTCGCAAGCTGATCGACACCGTGGTGGAGCTCGCCGCGGACGTACCCGCCAGCCGTGCCGCGCTCGGGCTCAGCGCCAAGCAGGACGCGGAGATCGCCAAGAACGCCCAGCTGTGGACCTCCCCCACAGCGCCCGCGCTGAGCCGCTACACCGGCGTGCTCTACGACGCGCTCGGTGCCAAGAACTTCGATCGCGCGCAACGGGCCAGGGCGGAGCAGCGGCTGGCGATCGCCTCGGCGCTGTTCGGGGTGCTGCGACCGAGCGACCCGATCCCGTCCTACCGGCTGTCCGCGAGCAGCAAACTGCCGGGTGTCGGCTCGCTGCGCACGCTGTGGCGGCCCGCGCTGACTCCGGTGCTGGCTGCGCTGCCGGAGCCGGTGCTGGACCTGCGGTCGGGCGGGTACGCTGCCCTGGCTCCTATGCCGCAAGCGGTGACGGTGCGCGTGGTGGGGCCGGACGGCAGGACAGTCAGCCACTTCAACAAGGCGTACAAAGGCAGGCTCGCCGCCGTGCTGGCGACATCCCCGCGTGCGGCCGGCACGGTGGACGACGTGGTGTCCATCGCCCGCAGTGCCGGCCTGGATCTGCGCCGGACCGGCGAGCGCGAGCTGGAGCTGCACACCGGCTGAGGCGGGCGGACTTGGCCGGTATCGACACCAGCCGATGGGACGCGGAATTGGTGTGCGTGAGGGGTTCGATCGCGGGGAAGTGGCCGCATTGCTGGTACTACCACTACCCGAGTGGCCGGGTCGGACTTGGCGTGGCGTGACGTCGAGTCCAGGCACATGATTCCGGCTGCCGGCCGGGAATTCACCGGCAGGCAGCGGTGACCCGGGCGAGCTGCCGGTGTTCGACCGAATGAGGCCGGCTGCCGGTGTCCGGCGATCACGAACACGCAGACGTCACCGATCCGATCGCGGGGGTAGCTGGGGTGCCGTCCAGTCCCCGTTCACGCGTGCCGGACCAGCGCGGATCCAGCGGTGGCCCGGGGCGAGATGGGCACGCCGTCGCCCGGCCTTCGGATGGTCCTGGGCCGCCTCGGCACGCGCCTGCGCGGAACGGTCGTCGTGCCCTTCACCAAGCCGCGAGCTGCCGAACCTCGGCCCGCGCCTGGGCGGCCGGTTCAGCCGCGTGCCACGTCAAGCAGATCCGCCACGAGGCTGTCCACGTCGGTGACCGATTCCGGCAGCCCGCGGCGGTGGAACCAGGCTGCGACGTTGCGGACGTCGCGTTCCAGGAAGCGTTCACCGTTCGGGTTGATCACCACGTCCACGATCTGTGGCAGATCGATGAGCACCAGCTGCCCGTCGTGCACCAGCAGGTTGTACGCCGACAGGTCGCCGTGGGTGAGGCCGGCGCCCGCCATCAGGTCCAGCAGGGCGACCAGCTGCAGCCACAGCTGGTGCAGCTGCTCGCGATCGGGCCGCAATTGCGCCAGCCGAGGTGCCGCGGTGCCGTCCTGGTCGCCGACGAACTCCATGAGCAGTTCGGTGCCGTCACGCTGCACCGGATACGGCACCGGCGCCCCGATCGACCACAGCGTGCACAGCGCCGAGAACTCGGCCACCGCCCACTGTTCGGCGATCACGTTGCGGCCGAACGAGGTGCGTTTGGCGATCGCCCGCATCTCCCGCGACCGGCGCATGCGCCTGCCTTCCAGATACGCGGCGTCGCGATGGAAGTCACGCCGGTCACTGCTGCGATAGCGCTTGGCGGCGACCAGCATCTGCCTGCCGCCGGGGACACCGCGGCGCAGCAGGTGGACGTCGGCCTCCTTGCCGGACTTGAGCACGCCGAGGTCGGTGTCGACGGCGGCCAGCTCGGTGACCACCCAGTCCGGCCGGGGCGGCGGGCCCTGCTCGGCCCGGTCCCAGGTGCTCCAGCGGTCCGCGCGGCCAGGCACGACGGGGTCGGCTTCGGCGTCCTCCCGCACCCGCGCCAGGCGGGCCTTCTCGTTCTCGGTCAGCCGGCCGCGGCGCGACGGCTGGAGCCGGTCGGGCAGCCGCCTGCGGCGGGCACGGCTCCGCATCGGGCGCTGGTGGGGTGGGAAATCCTCGTGGTCGTACACGTTTCCGGGGTCCTTCGGATCGGGCCCCGGGGCCGGTGCTCAGACCGCTGCCGGGGCAGACGGGACGGGCAGGGAGCTGCCCGGAACCTTCGTCGACATCGGGCACCTCCTTCGCTCTCGTCGCGTTCTGCCTGACTCCAGCGAGTGTGCGCCGGAGGGGGCTGGTGGGCAATCGATTTTCTTCCGGCGAGCCGGACGGTGTGGTTCCAGTTCGCTGGTGCCTGCGCGGGCTCTCACCGTGCGGATAGGGACGACCCCGCAACGGATCGGGGACCCGGGTGATGAGCACGGCGCCCGGCGGTGCCGTCGTCCGGACAGGTGACGGGTCCGGGCGGGAATCGCCGGATGCTGGCACGTGTTCGGGCGGGAATCGCCAGATGCTGGTGTGTGTTCGGGCGGGAATCGCCGGGCGCTGGTGTGTGCGAAACGCACGCTGCCGGCCGGGTCGGTCCCGGCCGGCAGCACGAAGGGTGGTGGATTCCGGCGTGCTGTCACTCCACGTACAGCGCGATGCGGCCGCTCGGGTAGTGGTAGTACCAGCACTTCGTCCAGGCTCCCGCCAGCTGCCCCATGACGCACACGAATTCCGCTTCCCGCTGGCTCTGGTAGTAACCCACGAGCCGCTCCGCGGTGGCGTGCTCGGTCGCGGCCGATGCGGCCGGGGCGGCGATGCCGGTGAATGCGGTGGCCATGGCGGCAGCGGCAAGGATCCGCTTCATCGCGTGACGTTCCCTCCGATTCACGATCGCCAACGGTCGATGTGTTCCGCACCAGGCACGGTCAGCGCGTCGGTGTGGTTCAGCCGGGCAGGCGTCGATCGTGCCCACGGTGTGTGGCGGCGGTTGCGCCTGGAGCGGCAACGCCGGCGAGAGCACCAGCCATGGCGAACGCAACGAAAATCCGCTTCACGCGCGATTCGTTCCCTGCCCGCTGGAACAGCCGGCATGTCCTGCTCCGTCGCACGCCGGGCTTCCGGCCGGGACTGCCGACCCCGGCAAGCAGCATCCGCCTACTCCGACACACACACCCGAACCCCCAGCCCGGACTGCCGACCCCGGCGAACAGCATCCGCCTACTCCGTCGCACAGCCGGACTTCCCATCTTGGTTCAGCCGCATCGGCACAGACGACCGCGTCCCTTCGCTTTCCCGCTTACCGGAAGCGTCCGTATCGTCGTCCGATCGCCGGTTCGTCAGCCTTCACGTACGGATTCCGGCAGCACGCCGTTTGTGCGATTCGGCCCCCTCTGATCAACCCTCCCTGGGGCAGCCCGGCCAATGTGCACACGCACTGTGCCCGTTCGTGACAAACCCATGGAGACATCAACCAAATCGGAGAATCCTTCACGTGCGTGTTGCGTGGAGCACCGAGCGCTCCACCGAACACCCCGAACGACCAGAGGGGAACGAGCATGGTGAAGCGAATCCTCGCCACGGTCGCCCTGGCAGGGGCGCTTTTGGGTGTTGCCGCACCGGCTGCGTCGGCGGCAACCACGGCTGCGAGGTACGTGGGGACTTTCCGTGCCGTTTCCGACGCCACCGCATACTGCCATTTCGGCGTCCAGCAAGGCTGGTGGCACCTTTGCTCACTGAAGCAGCGGGGCGACGGACTGATCGAGCTGTACGTGGCCTGATGCGCGTCCCTCGGCCGTCGGCCGGGCATGCCAAACCGGCCGACGGCCTGCCGCTCGCGGGGTACCGACGGTCCGCCACGCGCCCCTGGCGGCCACATAGCAGCCCCGAGCCGAGGTGGCATCTGGACCGCGGTACGAGCACGTCGTGTGTCCAGACGGATCGGTGCCCGCGACGCGCGCCAGCGGCGAACTCGTGCCGGCCGACGGCCGGCTCGCCTCGGCATAGCCCGATCACATCTCCCGCAGGCGGCCGAGGTGGCAAGCTTCAGCCCCGCGCCCGCCGCGCCCACGACACCATTCCGCTCCCTGTGTGCGGGCTCTTGCCGCCCTGTCCGGACGACCGGCGTCGCAATGACTACGCGCCCGAGGTGACACCGGTCATGCCCGGCGGGCGCTCCTCAGCGGACTCAGGTAGCGTGAGGATGTTCATCGACGACGCAGATCGCGTCGGGTCCGTCCCATCCTCGCTCACCGCGTTCGCGCGCCCGGAGCCTGACGGTGACGTACCACCCACCGAAAGGCTCACATGGCACAGCAGAACTTCCGCACCCGCGCGCGCTCTTCCTACGGCGGCGCCAAGCCTCGACGCACCGGGGGTAACGGCCGTTTCCGCGCCGACGACCGCGCAGGATCCCGAGATCACCAACGACAGGCCACGGCTCCCGAGCACGCTCCGCGCGCGAGCAAGCCGCGCCACCGCAAACACCGGCCTGACCGCGGCGACTACCGCCCGCAACGGCCGGACCGTACTACGCAGCGCCCCACCGCACACGGTCACCGGCCGAGCACACCCGGCATCGACGCCACCGCGCTCGGCAAGGCCGGTGACAACCTGACCAGTTCCGGCACGTTCGAATCGTTCGCACTCCCGGCTCCGCTGCTGCGGGCGCTGCACGCCCAGGGCATCCACGCACCGTTCCCGATCCAGGCCGCGACGCTGCCGGACGCCATCGCCGGGCGTGACGTGCTCGGCAGGGCGCAGACCGGCTCCGGCAAGACCCTGGCCTTCGGCTTGGCCCTGCTGGCCCGGCTGCACGGCGGCAAGGCCGTGCCCGGCAGGCCGCGGGCACTCGTTCTGGTGCCCACCCGGGAGCTGGCCATGCAGGTCGCGGACGCGCTGACGCCGCTGGCCAAGGCCACCGGGCTGTGGGTCCGCACGGTGGTAGGCGGCATGTCGTTCGACCGTCAGGCCCAGGTGCTACGGCGCGGCGTCGACCTGGTCATCGCCACCCCAGGACGGCTGGCCGACCACGTCCGCCAGGGAACCTGTGCGCTGTCGCAGACCGCCATGGTCGCCGTCGACGAGGCCGACCGGATGGCGGACATGGGCTTCCTGCCGCAGGTGCGCGAGATCCTCGACCTGACCCCGGCGTCGGGCCAGCGGCTGCTCTTCTCCGCCACGCTGGACGGCGCGGTCGGCACGCTGGTCGGCGACTACCTCACCGATCCGGTCGAGCACAGCGTCGCGCCGGTCACCGCGAGCGTCGGCACCATGGATCATCACGTCTTCCAGGTCGCGCACACCGACAAGCAAGCCGTGGCCGCCGCCATCGGCGCCCGCCCCGGCCGCACCATCCTGTTCGTACGCACCAAGCACCACGCCGACCGCGTCGCCAGGCAGATGCGCAACGTGGGGGTTCCGGCCGCGGCGCTGCACGGCGGCAAGACACAGGGGCAGCGCAACCGCGTCCTCGCCGAGTTCAAGGACGGCCGGTGCTCCGCCCTGGTGGCCACCGACGTCGCCGCGCGCGGAATCCACGTCGACGACGTGAGCCTGGTCGTGCACGTCGACCCGCCGAACGACGCCAAGGACTACCTGCACCGCGCGGGCCGAACCGCACGAGCCGGGGCCGCAGGCACGGTCGTCACGCTGATGACGCCGGAGCAGAAGCACACCGTGCGCCGGATCGCCCAGCAGGCGGGCGTGCGGCCCGCCATCATCCCGGTGCGCCCCGGCGACACCGAGCTGGCGCGGATCACCGGCGCGCAGCACCCGTCCGGTGTGCCGCTGCGCGACCCGGCCGACCGGCGCACCAGCAACCGGAAGGCACCGCAGCGGCGGGGTCGTCGCTGACGGCGGCTGCCCCGGCTCACATCGTCAGCAGCTCGAACGAGCACGCCAGCGGGCAGCCGAACTGCGCGCCTGCCTGTTCGGCCATGTCGCGCAGGAACGGTTCCGGGTCGGCCAGCTCGCCCTCCAACGCGGCCAGATAGGCCGCATGGGCGCGCAGCGAGGCGACCGAAGCCTCGAAACTGCCGGTGATGTCCACGGCGTGGGTCGGGTGCGGTGAACCGGGCAGCGCCACCCAGCGCACCCCGTCCCACTTCTCCAGGCCGTCCTCCAGCAGCTCGCGGAACACCCAGCGGTTGGCCGCGTCGCGCACCGCGTCCAGCGTCGCCTGGCCCGCCACCCGGTGGTCGGCCATGTTGAGCGCACCGCCCGGCCAGGTCTCCCGGAAGTTGTTGGTGATCACCAGCTCGGGCCGGTACCTGCGGATGGCGGCCGCGATGTCCCGCCGCAACGCCAGCGACGGCTCCAGCACCCCGTCCGGATAGTCCAGGAACTCCACGTCGGTCACACCCACGATGGCCGCGCTCTCCCGCTGCTCGCGCTCGCGCACCCGGGCGGCCTCGGCCGGCTCCATGGTGTCGATGCCTGCTTCTCCCCGGGTCAGCAGCAGATAGGCGATCTTCTTGCCTTCCGCGGTCCAGCGCGCGACCGCGCCTGCCGCCCCGTACTCCATGTCGTCCGGGTGCGCCACGACGGCCAGCGCCCTGGTGAAATCCGACGGCATCGCGGCGAGCTCGCTCACATGCCCCCACCTCCTCGGACCGAAACTAGTCCCCAGGTGCGACACTGCCCAAGTGACACAAGGCAGTGATGGCGAGCACGTCTTCGACTGGCTGGACGACGAGGCCGGCAAGCGGGCCGAAGCCGGGCTGGTGCGCAGGCTCCGGCCGCGGTCGGCCGCCGAACGCGCGGCCGGTGTGCTCGACCTGGCCAGCAACGACTACCTCGGCCTTGCCACGGACAAGCGCGTCGCGGGAGCCGCCGCAGCGGCGGCACTGCGGTGGGGCGCAGGCTCCACCGGGTCGCGCCTGGTGACCGGGACGACCGAGCTGCACGCCGAACTGGAACGAGAACTGGCCCGGTTCTGCGGCGCCGAGGCCGCCCTGGTGTTCTCCTCCGGGTTCATGGCCAACCTGGGCGCGGTCACCGCGCTCACCGGACGGGACAGCGCCATCGTCACCGACCGCTACATCCACGCGTCGTTGATCGAGGGCTGCCGCCTGTCACGCGCCGACATCGCCGTGGTGGCGCACAACGACCCGGAAGCCGTGGCGCACGCGCTGCGCACGCGGCGGCATCGCCGGGCCCTGGTGGTGACCGACGCGGTGTTCTCCGTCGACGGCGACCTGGCCCCCCTGTCGGAGCTGGCCGCCGCGTGCCGGGAGCACGGTGCCGCCCTCCTGGCGGACGATGCGCATGGCCTGGGTGTGCTGGGCGACGGTGGCCGCGGCGCGGTCCACGCCGCGGGACTGGCCGGCGCGCCGGATGTCGTCACGACCATCACGCTTTCCAAGTCACTCGGCTCCCAGGGCGGCGCTGTGCTGGGGCCGAAGCGGGTGATCCGGCACCTGGTCGAGACCGCGCGGTCGTTCATCTTCGACACCGGGCTGGCACCGGGGAGCGCTGCCGCCGCCTTGGCCGCGCTCGGCGTGCTGCGCGACGAACCCGGCCGGCCGCAGCAGGTGCTCGAAGTGGCCAGCCGGCTGTCGCAACGGCTTGCCGACGCGGGGCTGCGCGTGAGCACCCCCGACGCCGCAGTGGTGTCCGTCCGCGCGCCGTCACCCGACGACGCGGTGGCCTGGGCAGCGCGCTGCGCCGAACAAGGAGTCCGGGTGGGATGCTTCCGTCCCCCGTCGGTCCCGGACGGCATCTCGCGGCTGCGCCTGACCGCCCGCGCCACGCTCACCGAGGCGGACATCGACCGTGCGGTCGACGTGATCGTCACGACGGCGCCGCGCCGGTAGTCAGCCACCCGGCCTGCGCATCCGCACGTGCGGGATGCCGTCCTCCTCGACGTACTCCTCGCCGTCGATCCGATAGCCGAAGCGGGCGTAGAACCCGGTCGCCGTGGTCTGGGACTCGAGCACCGACTCGCGATCGGCGATGTGCCGCATGGCGGCCTCCATCAACCGCGCGCCGAGCCCGGTGCCCCGGACCGCCTGCGCGGTGCACACCCGGCCGACCCGCACCACGTCACCCTCGTCGAGCAACCGCAGGCATCCGTCCACTCGGCCGCCGTCGCCCGGCTGCCACAGATGGAGCGTGACCGGAAGCAGGTCCAGCCCGTCCAACTCGGGATAGGCGGCCTGCTGCTCGACCACGAACACGTCGACCCGCAGCCGTAGCAGCGCATACAGCTGGGCGGCGGTGAGCTGGTCCCCGCGAGCCGCGACGATGGTCATACGCCGCATCCTGGCACATCGGGCCGGACGTCAGCGGCCGGAGACACCGAGCAGACCTGCTCCGGAGATCGCTCCGTCGCCGTCGTCGGCCCTGACGATGTCCTCGACGAGGGCGCGTACCTCCGTGTACACCCCGGGCTTGCCCGGCCGCGCACAGCCCTCACCCCACGAGACCAGGCCGATCAGTTTCCCGCGCACCACGAGCGGGCCACCCGAATCGCCCTGGCAGGCGTCGACGCCTCCGTCGTCGTAGCCCGCGCAGACCATGACCTCGGGAACGTACTGCACATACGCCTGCGAACAGACTCGGTCGGAACGCACCGGCACCTCGGCGCTGCGCAGCACCGGCGACGACTGACCGCCCTCCGCGGTGTAACCCCAGCCCAGCACGGTCGCCTTCCGGCCCGCTTGGTAC
Source organism: Thermocrispum sp. (assembly GCF_002919275.1). Lineage (NCBI taxonomy): Bacteria > Bacillati > Actinomycetota > Actinomycetes > Pseudonocardiales > Pseudonocardiaceae > Thermocrispum > Thermocrispum sp. Next base: position 48,543 of record NZ_PKFA01000023.1, read on the forward strand.
AGATCGTCGTCCGCTTCGCCCGCCAGGCGGACCGGCCGATACGGCAACGGGCCGGCAAGTTCCAGCACGGCCACGTCGTATCCGCGCACCGCATTGCGGAACCGCGGGTGCACCCAAATCCGGCGCACACCGACCTCGCGCCCGGCATCGGTACGGGTGTCCTCGCGTCCGGCGACCACGATCAGCGCATCGGCGTCCACGTTGGCCACACAGTGCGCCGCCGTCACCACCCTGGCCGGCGCGAACAATGCCGCTCCGCAGAACTGACGCCCCCGCCTGTCCGCCAAGTACGCCACGTACGGGTAGTCGCGAATCCGTGCCTGCTGCCCGCCGACGATCTCCGCTTGCGACGTCCCACCCGGTTCGGCGCTGCCCGGCACCACACTCAGCAGCGACGCCACCACCGCCAGCACGCCGACGAAGCACGTTCTCCCTCGCATGAGGGCGACCCTAGGTCTCGGCGCCTGTTCGCACGCTCAACGAATCGGACTTCGCCACCGAGTTCACTCCAGTGAGCCACCAGGGAACACTCACCGTCGCAAGACGGTTGACTATCACGTGCAGCACTTCGATTTGGTGATCATCGGCACCGGGTCCGGCAATTCCATCCTCGACCAGCGGTTCACCGGCATGAAGGTGGCCATCGTCGAGAAGGGCACGTTCGGCGGCACCTGCCTGAACGTGGGATGCATCCCGACCAAGATGTTCGTGCACACCGCCGACGTGGCGTCCACGGCGGCGAACGGCCACCGGCTCGGCGTCGACGCCGAGCTGTCCGGGGTGCGCTGGGCGGACGTGCGGGACCGGATCTTCGGCCGCATCGATCCGATCGCCGAGGGCGGGCGGACCTACCGCATCGAGCACCCGGACAACGCCAACGTCACGGTGTTCGAGGGCACGGCCCGCTTCACCGGTCTGCGCCGGCTGGAAGTCACGCCCAACGACGGCGGCAGCCCGCAGCAGATCACCGCCGAGCGCATCGTGCTGGCCGCGGGCAGCCGCCCGGTCGTGCCGGACCTGCCCGGGCTGGATCAGGTCGCCTACCACACCTCGGACACCATCATGCGGCTGGACAAGCTGCCGGACAGCGTGGTGATCCTGGGCAGCGGCTTCATCGCCGCCGAGTTCGCGCACATCATGTCGTCGTTCGGGGTCGAGGTCACCATGGTGGCGCGGACCAACCGCATCCTGCGCGACCAGGACGGCGCGATCAGCGAGCGGATCACCCAGATCGCCGCGCGGAAGTGGGATCTGCGCCTGGAGTCGCACGCGCAGGCCGTCCGGCCCAGCGAGAACGGCGTGGCCGTCGAGCTGTCCACGGCACGCGGCCCGGAAACCGTCGAGGCCGGGCTGTTGCTGATCGCCGTCGGCAGGAAGCCGAACACCGACCTGCTCGACGTGGCAGCGGGTGGTATCAAGACGGTGGACGGCCGGGTGTGGGTCGACGATTACCAGCGGACGTCGGCCGACGGCGTGTACGCACTGGGCGACATCAGCTCACCGGACCAGCTCAAGCACGTGGCCAACCACGAAGCTCGCGTGGTCCAGCACAACCTGCTGCACCCGGACGACCCGATCGCCGCCAACCACGCTCACATTCCGAAGGCGGTGTTCACGTCCCCGCAGATCGCCTCGGTCGGCCGCACCGAGGAGCAGCTGAAGGCCGAAGGCGTGCCGTACGTCGTCGGTACCCAGGCCTATGCGGACATCGCCTACGGCTGGGCGATGGAGGACACCACCGGTTTCGCCAAGGTGCTGGCCGACCCGGAGTCCGGCAGGCTGCTCGGCGTGCACATCATCGGGCCGCAGGCCCCGACGGTGATCCAGCCGGCGATCCAGGCGATGAGTTTCGGACTGGACGCCAAGCGCATGGCGCGCGGCCAGTACTGGATTCACCCGGCGATGCCGGAGGTGCTGGAGAACGCGCTGCTCAACCTGCCGCTGAAGTAGCCGAGGGCCGACAGCGGAGCGCATTTCGTGCCGTCGTCTCCGCGGCCGGTCGGCTCACGGCAGGGTGAGGATCTCCGCTCCTTCCGCGGTGACCAGGATGGTGTGCTCGAACTGGGCGGTCCACTTCTTGTCCTTCGTGGTGACCGTCCAGCCGTCGTCCCAGATCTCGTACTCGATGGTGCCCAAGGTGATCATCGGCTCGATGGTGAACGTCATGCCTTCCTCGATCACCGTGGTCACCGACGGCTCCTCGTAGTGCAGCACGGTCGGCGCGGTGTGGAAGGCCGGGCCGACGCCGTGGCCGGTGAAGTCGCGCACCACGCCGTAGCCGAACCGCTTGGCGTACGACTCGATCACCCGGCCGATCACGTTCAGCTGCCTGCCGGGGCGCACCGCCTTGATCGCCCGCATGGTGGCTTCCTTGGTGCGCTCGACCAGCAGCCGGGCCTCCTCGGACACCTCGCCCGCCAGGAACGTGGCGTTGGTGTCGCCGTGCACGCCACCGATGTAGGCGGTGACGTCGATGTTGCAGATGTCCCCGTCCTGGATCACGGTCGAATCCGGGATGCCGTGACAGATGACCTCGTTCAGCGAAGTGCAGCACGACTTGGGGTAACCGCGGTAGCCGAGCGTGGACGGATAGGCGCCGTGGTCGCACAGGAACTCGTGCACCACCTTGTCGATGTCGTCGGTGGTGGCCCCCGGCTTGACCGCCTTGCCACCCTCCTCCAGCGCCTGCGCGGCGATCCGGCACGCCACTCGCATGGCCTCGATCACCTCGGGGGTGCGCACACCGTTGCCCTCCACCCGCTGCGGAGCGGGTTTGCCCACGTACTCCGGGCGTTCGATGTGCGGCGGCACAGGGCGACGCGGGCTTTGCACTCCGGGCTGCAACGGTTCACGCATACTTCGACCTTACTGCGGCGCGTCGCGCGGCGAAGCCGGGGCGGCAGGCACAGCGCAGACGTCACAGGCCGGCCAGGAACGCCTTGCTGATCTCGACCGCGGGAGCCGATGTCTCGCCGCCGACGACCAGCACCGCGAACGCCACGTCGCCTCGGTATCCGGCAAACCATCCGTGCGAGTGCTTGCCGTCGCCGAACTGCGCGGTTCCGGTCTTGCCGTGCACCGGTCCCAGCCCCCGCAGCGCGGTCGCCGTGCCCTGCGTGACCACCTGGCGCATCATGTCGCGCAGGGCCGCGGCGTGCTCCTTGCGCAGCGGCCGGCCCAGACCGGTGGCTTTCGTCTTCTCGCCCTTCACCAGGGTGGGCACCGGCGTCTTGCCCGCCCGGACCGTGGCCGCCGCCAAGGCCATGCCGAACGGGCTGGCCAGCACCTTGCCCTGCCCGAAGCCGTTCTCCGCACGCTGCACCAGCGATCCGGACGGCGGCACCGACCCGGTGATGGTGGTGATGCCGGGGATGACGAAGTCCGCGCCGATGCCCAGGTCGCGAGCGGCCTCGGTGAGCGCGTCGGCGGGCAGGCGCGCGGCCAGCCGGGCGAACGTGGTGTTGCACGACTTGGCGAACGCCTGTGCCAGCGGCACGGTGCCGAGCTGGAAGCGGCCCTCGTTGGGCACCAGCCTGCCACCGATCACCGTCGTGCCGGGACAGTCGACCTTGCTGCGCGGGGACACCTCGCCCGCTCGCAATGCGGCAAGCGCGGTGGCCATCTTGAACGTCGAGCCCGGCGGGAAGCGGCCGATGAGCGAGATCGCGCCCTGCTTGTCCGCGGCCTCGTTCTGGGCGACCGCGAGGATGCCGCCGGAGGACGGCTGCAGCGCCACCAGGGCCGCCGGCTTGCGCTCGCGGTCCACGGCCTTCTCGGCCGCCCTGAGCACGTCCAGGCTGATCGTGGTTTGCACCGCCTTGGCCGGCTTCGGGTCCACCCGGTGCAGTTCGGCCACCTCGGCGCCGAGGGAGTCCTTGGCCACCACCCGCCAGCCCGCCTCCCCGGTGACCCGGTCGGTGACCAAGGTGCGGATGGCGGGCAGCAGCTGGGATCCGAGGTCGCGGGACGGCGGCAGCAACCGGGTCTGCCGGACGAACTTGACCCCGGGCAGGTCGTAGATGGCCGGTTTCACCGACTGGTAGTCGTGCTCGCGCAGCACGGCGACGACGGTCGAGGCGTTCTTGCCGGTGGCTTTGCGGGCCGCGGCCAGAATCGACCGCTCGGTGATCGTCCGGTCGAAGCGTTTCAACGACGCGGCCAGCGACTTGGCGACCGTGTGCACGCCGCCGGACTGCCTGGCCTCGTCCGGATACAGCATGATCGACACGACGTACCCGGGCTCGAGCACGTTCGCGCCGCTGCGGTCCAGCACCGGAGCG
>NZ_PKFA01000020.1:0-50926 GCF_002919275.1 Thermocrispum sp.
CCGCATAGCCGCACGACCCGCGAGGATGCGCAACCGACCCGGCTTTTACGCGGCAACCTTCGGCGGCAGCGCTAGGTGCCGCTCAGACCGCTCAGACTCGCTGAACCTCCAGCGCTTGGCCTGCGCCGAGGACACGAACCTCGGTGCCTTCCGGCGCGAGATTGGTGAACAGCCCATAGTGCATCGCCGGATTCACCAGCACCGCCTCGTGGATCGGCACTGCGATGCGCGGCTTGACCGCCCGCAGGAAGTCGACGGCCTCAGACGCTTTCAGCCACGGCGCAGCGGTCGGCAGGCCGAGAACGTCGATGCGATTCTGCGGGACCCGGAACGAGTCCCCCGGGTGGTAGAAGGCACCACCGTCGAAGACGTAGCCCACATTGCTGACCGTCGGGATATCCGGATGGATCACCGCGTGTTCGCCGCCGACCACGTGCACCGAGGTTTCGCCGAACTGCAGCGACTGCCCGGGATAGGCGGTCTCGCTCTCCAGCCCGAGCTTGCTGACCAGTTCCTGGGTGCCCGCGTCGGTGATCAGCCGTGCCGACGGGTTCGCCTCCAGCAGACCCGGCAGCTTCTCCGCGTCGATGTGGTCGAAGTGCTGATGGGTGATCATGACCGCGTCCAGGTCACGCAACTGCTCGAACCCGGAGGAGAACGCGCCGGGATCGATCAGCACGCGCGCCGTCTCGGTCTCCACCAGAACGCACGAGTGTCCGTAGTGAACGATGCGCATCAGGCCGTCCTCGCTGGCGGGGGCATTGCTGGCAGACCTCCAGGCTAACGGGGCACCCCGGTGGAGGCGAGCCCGCCGATTGCGTGGCAATGCCACGCCACCTCGGCGCCGTGCACCGGCCACCGAAGAGCGCGGGTGCCGCAAAGCGCCCAGCTCGCCTGTGCCGAGCGCCTTCACGAAGCGACAGCTCTTCCGATGGCCGGCGACTCAATGGGCGGCACCCACCGGACGGGACCAGGATTGCTCGTGCAGCTGCGGGCGGCTTGCGCTCCCGAAGGCCCGACCCGGACCCGTCGTGCGCGAGGCCAAGCGGGACACCTTGCTCACCATCACCGGCCGCCCCCGGGCCCGACCTGGCGCGCGAGGCCAACCAGTTCACCAGGGTGCACGGGTCGGCGCGGGTCACGGTCCCGACCCGGCGCGCGAGGCCAACCGGCCCGCCTACCGCCTGGTTCGCACTGCCTTGGCCGCGTCCACTTCCCCTTCGCCGTAGAAGGAATTGAGTTCCTTCCCGCCGGTGCAGCGGTCGTCGTCGGGACACGGGACATCCCGCGCCTGCTTGCGCAACAGGGCTGCCAGCTCGGCCGGGCCGGCGTCCGGGTGGACGCTGGCCAACAGCGCCACGACTCCCGCGACATGTGGCGACGCCATCGACGTTCCGGCTTTGTAGCCGAACCCACCACCGGGGACCGTCGAGTACACGCCGCGATCCTGGCCGCCAAACGGGTCACCACCGGGAGCAGCCACGTCGATCTTGGCCACGCCGTAGTTCGAGTACGACGCCTTCACGCCGGCATCGCCGGTGGCGGACACCGTGATCACGCCGGGGATCTCGGTCGGGATGTCCAAGCAGGAGTTGCCGATCGGGCGGTTCTTGATCGGTGTGGAGTCGTTCGGGCTGGTGCTGTCGGTCGTCTTGTTCGCCAGGTCGTAGTCGGAATTCCCGGCCGCCGCGACATGCAGGACGCCGCGGTTCTGGGCGTAGCGCACCGCGCGCCGGACGCCGTCCAAGATCGCGGCTTGGTCGACATCGTTCGGGCAGACGAACTGCCACGGGTCGGTGTAGTAGCTGTTGTTGGTGACGTCGAACCGCTGATCGCCGGCGAACATGAAGGCGCAGACGGTGTTCTCCGGGAAGAACAAGCCGGTGGGCTCCTCGGCGATGCGCACGGACGCGATGCGTACGCCGGGGGCAACGCCGACCACGCCGACGCCGTTCTTGGCCGCCGCGATGGTTCCGGCGACGTGGGTGCCGTGCGAGCCGGTGTCCCGCCAGGCGCCTTCCCGCCGGTCGAGCCTGCCGTAAGCGCAGGATGCGGACTTGCCCGCGACGAAGTTCTCCTTCAGGTCGGGGTGCTGGTCGTCGACCCCGGTGTCGAGGACGCCTACGACCACGTCACGGGAACCCGTGGTGACCTTCCACGCCTCATCCGCGCGGATCTGCTCCATGTCCCACCGCAGCCGCTCCTTCTCGGTGGGCTGCTGCTGGGTGGGCGCCTTCGGGATCGGCGGGTCGTAGGCCTGCCTGGGCACGTCGGACGTGCGGGTCGCGCCGACGGCCTGAACACCGCGGACCGCCCGCACGGCGTCGGCGAACTTCTCGCCCTTGGCGTGGGCGACCACCACGCCGATTTTGTCGTACGCCGCGAACACCGTGCCGCCGTTGTCGACCACCGCCTTCTTCGCCGCCTCGACGTCGGCTGGGTCCGCCAGCACGAAGTAGGAGCGCAGCCCCTTCTCCCAGTCGGCCTTCGTCACCTTCGCCACCGGGGTGCCGGTGAGGTGGTGTCCGGTTGCCGCGGCCGGCGCAGCGCTCACCGGAGCGGTGGCGGCCACGCACAGCGCAGCACTGAGAGCGGCAGCGGCGGCCGCGGAGCCGACGCGGCGCGCGGGGCTCGAAGCTCGCATTCGGGTCCTCCAGAACTACGGTCGGCTCACGCCTGTTCGCAGTCAGTTTTCCCGGTCACGGACGGCTGCGCGGGGACCGTGCGTCAATTACCCACGATCGAGATCAACTCTGCCTCTTCGACAGGGGTCAAGCCCGCCTTGCGATCCCGGTCCACCCCCAGCGCCCGCTCGTGATCCAAAGCAGCACGCGCGGCGTCGGCCACCGGCCGGTGCCGCAGTCCGGCTTCGGTGGCCGGCTCGGCGTCGTGGTCCAACATCCCGTACACCTCGTCCGGCGCCCAGACGGGCAACGAGCGCGGGCCTGACCAGGGCCTGACCTCGGCGGCACGCAGCTTCTCCGGCGCGGCGGGCACGAGCTCTCCCGCAAAGCCGACGGCGTCGGCGATCTCGGCCAGCAGGGAGGGCAACGGCACGGCCGGAGTGATCGCGTCGAACACCCCGCCGAGTCGCTGCTCGGCGGCGTCGACCATCCAGGCCGCCAGGTCACGCACGTCGACGTATTGCGCAGGCTGATCCGGCACGTCCGGCACCAGCACTTGACCGCCACGCGCGAAACGCATGGGCCAGTAGCCGAACCGGTCGGTGTGGTCTCCGGGGCCGCTGATCAGGCCCGGCCGCACGATGAACGCGTCCGGGAAGGCGTCCAGGACCGCGTTCTCGCTCGCCACCTTGATCCCGCCGTACAGCTGGGGATCGGCCTCGCGGTCGGCAAGCGTGGCGTGCTCGCGGCGCGGTGGCAGGAGCGGGGCTCCCGGCCGCTGCCCCCGCTTCCGGTGATCGGCATACACGTTGACGGAGGAGACGAACAGCCAATGGCCGGTCGTGCCCGCCAGCACCCGCAGCGCGTCTGCCGTCCAGGTGTAGGACAGCAGTGATGTGTCGACCACCGCGTCGAACCGCTCGCCGACCAGCTGGTCGAGGGTCGACGGGTCGTCTCGGTCGATCCGCACCAGGCGGGTGCCGTCCGGCACCGAGCCGGATTCGCCACGGGCGGCACACAGCACCTCGTGCCCACGGCGGGCCGCTTCGGCCGCCACCGCGCGGCTGAGGAACACCGTGCCGCCGAAGATCAAAAGCCGCATGACCCGAGCTTGCGCCCGGGTCCCCGGCGAAGTCCACCGAATGTCGCTGACAGCAGATCGAACTGCTGACAGCAGATCGCTCTGTACGCTACGCGTCCGTAAGACTACGCTGTGACGCACAGATGCTGTGATCGACTCGGAGGGCGCGGAGGGGAGGCCCCGTCATGATCTCCACGGTGCGGAGGGCAGCGGCTGCGGTGGCCGCTGTGCTGGTCGGCTTCGCGACGATGCTCGCCGTGGCGCCGTCCGCAGCCGCGAAGGGCACCGATTACGGCAGCTGGCCGTGCAGCAGGGTGTGGGCTTCCCGGGCGTGCGTCGATCTCAGCGCCAAGCGGGCGTGGCTGAAGTACAAGAACTCGAGCACGATCTACGGCCCGGTGCGCATCTCGTCCGGAAAGCCGGGCTATCGCACGCCGACCGGCACGTTCACGGTCAAGTACAAGCGGAAGAACTACTGGAGCAAGCAGTACAACGGGCCGATGCCCTACTCGGTGTTCTTCACCTGGCAAGGGCATGCATTCCACTACGGCAGCGTGCAATCCCAGTCGCACGGCTGCGTTCGCCTTACCCAGACACCCGCGCGCAAGTTCTTCTACCACTTGCAGGTCGGCGACAAGATCCAGATCGTCCCGTAGGCACCCGGCGGCAAGACAAATTGGTGCTGGTCGTTGCGTCCAGCGGTCGAGATGCCCCACGGTCAGTGCGCGTGCATGGGCGGTTATGACCTGACAACGGATCGACGGCCGTCACCAGCGGTGAAGATCGGAGGTGGTCACCGAACTTCGAAGCATTGGGATCAGTGGTGAACGTCGCATATTGATTGGCGGCGAACGTCGCGCATTGTGGGTTGTCTCCGACAAGTAGGGCTGGTAGCTGTCACCGAGCTGCGTGACCTGCCAATGCGATGAGCCAGGAACCGGCGCGGTGCGAATCGGCCGCACCGGCCGAGCTCACCTTCACCACGCCGAACAGGGAGAGTCCAGCGCCGCCGATGTGGACGCTGTCACTGCTCCAATTGCGGGACCGATGCCACCATCACCCGGTCGCGGCTGGCAGCAGGCGTGCACGGCTCGCGAGTCGCGCGACCGACGCCGGGTCGGCCGCGGGAGCAGCTCGCGTGCCGGCGCGGCAGCGGTCCGCCTCACACCCGTGGGCGGCGAGCTCGATCCGAACCGCCCAGGTCGGCTAGGCTCGAGCCGTCCCCTTCCCCGCCATTCTCGGGAGTTCGTGTGGCTCGGGTCGTTGTCGACGTCATTCCCAAACCGGAGATCCTCGACCCTCAGGGTCAAGCCATCGTCAAGGCACTGCCGCGCCTCGGCTTCACCGGTGTGCGCGACGTACGGCAGGGCAAGCACTTCGAATTGGAAGTGGATGACGAGGTGGACGACGCCACCTTGGAGAAGATCGCCGAAGGATTCCTGTCCAACCCCGTCATCGAGGATTACGTGGTGCGGCGGGTGGAATCGTGAAGATCGGCGTCATCACTTTCCCCGGAACACTGGACGATGTCGACGCCGCCCGTGCGGCGCGGGCCGTCGAAGCGGAGGCGGTGCCGCTGTGGCACGCCGATGACGATCTGCGCGGCGTGGATGCCGTCGTCGTGCCTGGCGGCTTCTCCTACGGCGACTACCTGCGCGCCGGGGCGATCGCACGGTTCGCGCCGATCATGCAGTCGGTCGTGGACGCGGCCCGCCGCGGCATGCCGGTGCTGGGCATCTGCAACGGCTTCCAGATCCTCTGCGAGGCCGGCCTGCTGCCCGGCGTGATGCTCCGCAACGTCGGCCTGCACTTCGTCTGCAAGGACCAGTGGCTGCGGGTGGAGAACACCGAGACCGCGTGGACCACGCGGTTCGAGCCGGGCGCCGAGATCCTGATCCCGATCAAGAACATCGACGGCCGTTACACCGCGTCCGCCGAAACCGTGCGCGAGCTGGAAGCCGAGGGCCGGGTGGTGTTCCGCTACGTGGAGGGCAACCCCAACGGCTCGATCAACGACATCGCGGGCATCTGCAGCCCGGACGGCCGCGTGGTCGGCCTGATGCCGCACCCGGAGCACGCCATCGACGCGCTGACCGGCCCGTCGGACGACGGCCTGGGTGTCTTCTACTCCGTGCTGGACGCGACCCGCTCACTGGTGACGGCATGACCGAGATCGACACCGTCGACAAGGCGGCCACCGACCCCGACCGCCCGCAGCCGTACGCCGAGCTCGGGCTCAAGGACGACGAGTACGCCCGCATCCGCGAGATCCTCGGCCGCCGGCCCACCGAGGCCGAGCTGGCCATGTACTCGGTGATGTGGAGCGAGCACTGCAGCTACAAGTCGTCGAAGGTGCACTGGCGGCACTGGAAGGAGAACACCACACCGGAGATGCAGGCCAAGCTGCTGGCCGGCATCGGCGAGAACGCGGGCGTGGTCGACATCGGCGACGGCTGGGCGGTCACGTTCAAGGTCGAATCGCACAATCACCCGTCCTATGTCGAGCCGTATCAGGGCGCGGCCACCGGCGTCGGCGGCATCGTGCGCGACATCCTCGCCATGGGCGCCCGCCCGCTGGCGGTGATGGACCCGCTGCGGTTCGGCGCGGCCGACCACCCGGACACCAAGCGCGTGCTGCCCGGCGTGGTGGCGGGCATCGGCGGCTACGGCAACTGCCTCGGCCTGCCCAACATCGGCGGCGAGGTCGTGTTCGACCCGTCCTACCAGGGCAACCCGCTGGTCAACGCCATGTGCATCGGCGCGATGCGGGTGGAGGACCTGCAGCTGGCCAAGGCCTCCGGGGTGGGCAACAAGGTCATCCTGTTCGGCGCCCGCACCGGCCTGGACGGCATCGGCGGGGTGTCCGTGCTGGCCTCGGAGTCGTTCTCCGACGACGAGGACGTCGCCTCGCGAAAGAAGCTGCCGTCGGTGCAGGTCGGCGACCCGTTCACGGAGAAGGTGCTGATCGAGTGCTGCATGGAGCTGTTCGCCCAGCGGCTGGTGGTCGGCATCCAGGACCTGGGCGGCGCCGGGCTGTCCTGCGCCACGTCGGAGCTGGCCTCCGCCGGTGAAGGCGGCATGCACATCGAACTGGACAAGGTGCCGCTGCGCGCCAAGGGAATGACCCCGGCCGAGGTGTTGTCGTCGGAGTCGCAGGAGCGCATGTGCGCGATCGTGCGGCCCGAGGACGTCGACGCGTTCATGCGCGTGTGCCAGAAATGGGACGTGCTGGCCACGGTGATCGGCGAGGTCACCGACACCGGCAGGCTGGTCATCACCTGGCACGGCGAGACCGTGGTGGACGTTCCGCCACGGACGGTGGCGCACGAGGGCCCGGAGTACCACCGGCCGATCGCCCGCCCGGCCGACCAGGACGAGCTGCAAGCGGACGACCCGGCGAAGCTGCCGCGCCCGTCGACCCCCGAAGAGTTGCGCGAAACGCTGCTGCGCCTGATCTCGTCGCCGAACCTGGCGTCGAAGGAGTGGGTCACCTCGCAGTACGACCGCTACGTGCGCGGCAACACCGTGCTTGCGCAGCCCTCGGACAGCGGCATGATCCGCATCGACGAAGAGACCGGCCGCGGGGTGGCGGCGTCCACCGACTGCAACGGCCGGTACGTCAAGCTCGACCCGTACGTGGGCACGCAGCTCGCGCTGGCCGAGGCGTACCGGAACGTGGCGACCACCGGCGCGACACCGCTGGCGGTGACGAACTGCCTGAACTTCGGCTCGCCGGAGGACCCGGGCGTGATGTGGCAGTTCGAGCAGGCCGTCAAAGGCCTGGCGGAAGGCTGCCGCGAGCTGGGCATCCCGGTGACCGGTGGGAACGTGAGCTTCTACAACCAGACCGGTTCCACCGCGATCCTGCCGACCCCGGTCGTCGGCGTGCTCGGCGTGATCGACGACGTGCGGCGGCGCATCCCCACCGGGATCGGTGCCGAGCCGGGCGAAACGCTGATCCTGCTCGGCGAGACGCGCGACGAGTTCGGCGGCTCCGAGTGGGCGCACGTCGTCCACGGACATCTCGGCGGCCGCCCGCCACAGGTCGACCTGGCCAGGGAGAAGCTGTTGGCGGAGATCCTCGTCGCGGGCTCCCGCGACGGCATGCTGTCGGCCGCGCACGACCTCTCCGAAGGAGGCCTGGCGCAGGCTCTGGTGGAGGCGGCGCTGATCGGGCAGACCGGTGCGCGGATCATCCTGGACGAAGACCAGGATCCGTTCGTTCAGCTGTTCTCCGAGTCGGCGGGCCGGGTGCTGGTCGCGGTGCCACGCACCGAGGAACTGCGGTTCACCGAGATGTGCACCGCGCGCGGGCTGCCGTGGCGGCGCATCGGCGTCGTCGACCCGGAGTCGAACGCCCTGGAGATCCAGGACGTGGCGACCTTCCCGCTGGACGAGCTGCGGCAAGCCTGGGAAGGCACGCTTCCGGCCCTGTTCGACTGACGCGAAGGCACAAGCGAAACCTCGGCGGCCCGGCCGTGGGGCTCAGCCTCGCGGCCGGGTGTCGTGTGTCGGCTTGCAGGCGCTCCAGCTCCAGGGCGAGCATCGAGCGGTCATGTGTCGGATTCGTGTTCACCTCCGAGGCCCAGCCTCTCGTTACGCCCTTGGCGTGACGTACCAGCGATGCCGTGTCCGCCAGCAGCACAGCCAGTTCTGCAGCGCGGTCGGCCGTCAAAGTCCTCACGTCACGGGCCGTGCCGTCCAACGCCCACTGCCTCTGACGGAACACGACGGCCAGCACCACGTCCTGTCCGCGGAGCATGCTCCTGGTGCACGCCAAGCGCCCGGCCACATTCCGGATCTGGCACACCCATGTGGGGCTTGATGGGCAAAGACGCCGTGCTGTCGCACCTCGCCATCCACCCCGATGACGACGACGTCGGGTCACAGTTCGTCAAGCAGTCGCGCACCTGGTTCGACAGTGTGTGGAACACCGTTGCACGGGGCTGTCCGAATGACCGCCGCGGCTCGACTGATCAGGTCGGCCAACTGCGTGCTGCTCGACTTCGACGGTCCGGTGTGCTCGGTGTTCAGCGGCATACCGGCTCCCGATGTCGCCCGCCGACTGCGTGCCGAGCTGACCGGCCCGCTGCCGCCCGCCGTGACGGAGGCGTCTGATCCGTTCGTCGTCCTTCGATACGCGGCCACCCAGGGGCGAGCCGACGACATCGACGCCTTGCTCACCTCGCTCGAGGTGCGATCGGTACAGGCGGCCAAACCGACCGACGGCATTGCTCACCTGCTTTCCGCACTCGCGACCGTGGGTGTCCCCGTCTGCCTCGTGACGAACAATTCCACGGCAGCAGCTCGGACCTTTCTGGACAAGCACGATCTCGGTCGTCATGTCGACACTGTGGTCGGGCGGGTGCCCGGCCGGCCTGATCTGCTGAAGCCGCATCCACACCTCGTGCGTACCGCGATGGCACGCCACGGGATGCGGCCCGGACAATGCGTGTTGGTAGGCGACTCCGTCAGCGACGTCCAGGCCGCTCGAAACGCCGGAACACGGGTGATCGCCTACATCAACAAACCCCACAAACGCGCTCGGCTACATGCCGCAGGCCCGGACGCGACCGTGGCCTCCATCGCCGAACTGACCCGAAGTCTGCCCACCCCGACCTGGGTTCCAGCGCGGCCCGCACGCGGCAACGTCCTGCCCGGCGAAGTCGGCCGAGCGTGCGGCGACTCAAATACCCAGCACCGCTCGGGCGATCAAGAAGTAGATGATCAGCCCGGTGGCGTCGACCAGGGTGGTCACCAGCGGCGCGGAAACCACCGCCGGGTCGATGCCGACGCGCTTGGCCAGCAGCGGCATCGTCCCGCCGATCATGGCCGCCCAGACACAGATCACCACCAGGGACAGCGCCACCGCGACGGCGATGGACGTGCTGGCGACCAGCGCAGCGAAGGCGAAGGCCACCGCGGCGAGCGCAACCCCTACCAGGAGCCCGACGCGCGATTCGCGGAACGCCACTCGGATGACGTCGCCGCTGCGAAGCTCACCGACGGCGAGCGCGCGCACGGCAGCCGTTGCCGCCTGCGCGCCGCTGTTGCCGCCAGTGCCGACGAGCAGCGGTATGAAGGCGGCGAGCTGAACGACCTGGGACAACGTCGATTCGAACGCTTCGAGCACGCCGACCGTCAGCGTGGCCGCGATGATCAGCAGCAACAGCCAGACAACACGTGAGCGGGCGAGCGAGAGCACGCTGACCGCCATGTAGTGGCCGGACCACGGCGTGGTCCCTGATTGGCGGGCGACGTCCTCGGTGTCCGCGGCCTCGATCACCTCGAGCGCGTCGTCGACCGTCAGCACGCCGACCACCCTGTTCTCGCTGTCGACCACGGTCAGCGCGAGAACGTTCAACTCCTGGATGAGGCGGGCCGCGTCCTCGGCACTGTCCGTGGTGTGCGCGCCCGGTTCGTCCTCGTGGGCGAGTTCGCTGACGGTCTGGTTCGGATCGGCGAGCACGAGCTCCCGCAGCGTCACATATCCCAGATAGCGCCGGCTGTCGTCGACCACCGGAAGCGTGTAGATGGTCTCCACCTCGGGTCCTCGCCGGCGCACCAGCTCGAGCGCCTGCCGCACCGTCAAGCCCTGGCGCAGCACCAGCACCTCCGGGCTCATGATGCGGCCGACCGTGCCGTCCTCGTAGCCGAGCAGGGCCGCGGTCATCTCCCGTTCCCGCGGCGACAACCCGGCAAGCACCCGGCGGGTGAACTTGGCGGGCGCCTCGCCGAGCAGGATGGCCCGGTCGTCCGGAGCCATCGCCTCGACCAGTTCGCGGAACGTCTTGTCCCGGAGGCCCTCCAGGATCTTCTGCTGGTCCACCGGCTCCAGTTCTTCGAAGACCGCGAGGGCCTTGTCCTTGTCCAGCAACCGGAACAGCAGGACCGCATCAATGGCGTCCCGGCGAGCCAGTTCGTCCGCGACGACGTGCGGCGGGTGCTGCTTCAGCCACCGCTGCATGCCCGCGACGTCGTTGCCGGCCACCAGCTGCTGCAGCTCGTCCACACCCATGGTTCCTCCGCGTGCCTCGCGGTGCCGACATTACGGCGGTCTTCGCCGATCCGCCCGGCGCCTGTCCCGGGATGTGATCAACACAGAGCACTGCTTCACGCGCAGGAGTGCACCGCCGCACCTGCGACGCAGCATTGCCTCACGCACAGGGATGGCGTTGCGGCGGCACCCCACCGGACGGCGGCCCGGCAAGCACTGCTTCACGCACCGGGTGGCGTACTTCGCGGCGCAGTGATGCCCGCGCTTCCCGTCCCGGGGGAAGGCGTCCGGCGAGGGGACGACGCACTCGATCGTGATCCGCCCTCCCCATTCCGGGGGGCGTGCCCTGCCGTCGGCGATCACGCGTGATTCACTCATAACTCGCAAAGGGAACAAACATCATAGGAGAGCACGCATGCGGTATTCGACCCGGTTCGTTGCCGCCGCTGCCCTGTCTGCGGCTTTGACCTTGCTGACCGGCTGTGAAGACCGGCCCGCGGCCGGCTCAGGCGCGGAGATCGTCGACGGCAAAGCCTCCGGCGGCAGCGGGAACCACGAGGCACCAGCCGTCGATCCCGGGCAGGCCGAAGACGGCGAAGCAGCACCGGGTACCCGCGACAACCCCCTCGAACCGGGCACCAAGATCAAAGTCGGCGACTGGACCGTCGCGGTCACGGACGTCACGCTCGACGCGACCGACAGAGTGCTCAAGGAGAACGAGTTCAACGAGCCTCCGGCCAAGGGCCGTCAACTCGTCATGTTCACCGTGCAAGCCACCTACGAGGGCAACGACTCGGGTACCGCGATCGTCGATTTCCGCTGGGCGATCGTCGGAGGCAAGGGCAACACTTTCGGCACCGGCGCGGAAGACTACTGTGGCGTCATTCCGAAGCCGCTCGACGAGACCGGGGAGACCTTCCCGGGCGGCACGGTCACCGGGAACGTCTGCATCTCCGTCCCCACCGAGCAATTGGACGGGGCGACCATCCTCGTCGAGCCGACGTTCAGCCTCCGCGAAGGCCGGACCTTCTACGCGCTGAAGGAATGACCGCCCCCGTGATCGACGCTCGCGCGTAGCGAAACAAAGTGATGCCCGCGTCGCCCGGTCGGCGACGCGGGCATCACCGAATCTCCGGTTTTTCAGTTGAACGAAAATTCTCCTGTTGTCAGCCGAACTCGAATTCGCTCACACACCACTCGCCGTCGGCGTCCGGGAGCCGGAGCGTGATCAATCCAGTCGCATCCTGCGCACCGAGCTTGCCTGTCAAGTTCGTCTGGATGCGCTCCGGATCCACGATCGCCCGGCCCAAGACGATGTAGTGCTGCATCCCGGCCACCCGGTCGGCGATCACCCTGGCCCACCTCAGCGTCGATGTATTCGCCTTGGCGGCCGCGGCGTTGCCATTGCTGATCTCTGACAGGAATCTCCCGCGGGTCTCCTTGGCGACCTCAGGAACCTCGTCCTCCTCACTCGGTATCGTCCCCTCGGCTGCACGTTTCTGGCCAACCGGCTCCTTGGCCGAGCCGCCCGATTGGCCAGAGCTGGTCTGCCCGCTCTCACCGTCGCTGCTGCCACCGGACAAGAAGAAGCCGGGCGCAACGAACCCGGTGATACCCAGTGCCGCCAGCGCTACCACCACGGCAACGACAGTGACGATCAGCGGTGCTTTGGACTTCTTCGGCGGCTGAGGCGGATAGCCACCGGAAGCCCCGCCGCGGGAAAGCCGCCAGCCGGGGGACAGTGCTGCCCATGGGGCGCACCCTGACTTCGGCAAGCCGCCCTGGCCCTGCGGATACGGCTGCTACGCCGGCCCCCGAGGCTGGTTGTGCGGACCGTACGGATTGGTCATGACATTCCTCCGCGTGCGCCGGAGACGAAAAGGAAACCACCGCGACCAGCCCTGGGACCACCGGCTTTCTCGGTGTCCTCTGGTGTGCTCGTGGCCTGCCGAGGATTCAGCGGATTCGATTCCACCGACGTCAGAGCAGTTCCCCAGTTCATGCCGAGCTTGCGTGCGCGTGGCAGGTTGTCTGGCAGTCCGGCACCCGGCGACGGGCGAGCGCCCGGCCGTCGGAAAGCACGGCAACACCCGAGCCAAGGGAAAGGCACGGCAAACACCCGGCCTTCGCGGAAGGCACGGCAAAACGAATGCCCGCACCGCCTCGTCGGCGGCACGGGCATTCGCTGATCGTGGCCGGAGCGCAGCGACCTATCCGATCGTGGCGTAGAACAACATGCTCACGCACCACGTGGCGCCGTCGTCCGGGCTCATCATGGAGAGGACGCCGCTCGCCTTCTTGCCGCTCATCGTTCCCCCCAGGTCCGCGCGGACACCCGAGTCGATGTCCTGCGTCGCTTCGAGAACGATGTTGGCCCCGTTGTCCACCACCTTCTGCACGTCCTCCTTCAGGTATTCGGCGGCCGCGCAGAGCATCGCACTGGCACCTTCGGCGTCCCCGGCGTTCACCTTGTTCACGAACTCGGACATCGCGGCCTTGCCGACCGGCGGCGCCTCGTCGAATCCCCCTTGCGGACCGTCCGGCATCCTCGCGGGCGGCGCGGGACTTTGCCCCGGGTTCATCGCGGGCCCTTCGGCATGACCGCTGAGCCGGGCGTCGCTCCAGCACCACTTGTCACCCTGCTTGGTCATGATGCCGGTGACGTTCGCCGCACCCTTGGCCGTCACCGCGTGCACCTCGGCCATCGCTTCGGTAGGACCGGTTTCCCGGGCCTGGCCGGTCAGCTCCACGGACTGGATCTGCGGCACCATCTTGATGACGTCGTCCACGTTCGGTCCGGTCTGCTGGCACTTCAGGCCGAACAGCGCGTCCACGTTCTTGTTGTTGATCTCCGCCACGATGCGCTCGGCCAGCGCCTGCGGGCTGGATGTGGGGTCGGTCTGCTGGCCACCGCCGCCACTGTCCTTGTTGCCGTCGGACTTCTCGTCGTCGTCGGAGAGGAAGAAGCCGGGGGCCACGAACCCGGTGATGCCGAGTGCGCCCAAGGCGATGACCACGACGGCGACGATGGTCACGATCACCGCCGTGTTGGACTTCTTCGGTGGCTGGGGTGGATAGCCGCCACCTGCGGGGAAGCCGCCGGTGGCGGGGTACTGCTGCTGGCCGTAGGGCTGTTGGCCCTGCCCTTGTGGGTAGGCGCTCTGCGGCTGGCCCTGGCCGTATGGAGCATTCGGTTGTGTCATCTCGTTCCGATCAGTCGATCCGATGAACTCGCGAACCGTGCGCTTGGCGATGGCACGAGCTCGCCGAACGTGACCGCGAACCGGCCAGGGACTATCCGGTGACTGCCCTGGCCGTCGGCACCGGGAGGCAGGCCCCGGTCGCCGGCGCGCGGGCACCGGGGGTCGTCACATGGTCCTCCACGTGCTTGCGCCACGAACTGTGCTGGCGGGTCAAGGAACGAATCTGTTCCTGATACCGCCGTGTCGGATTCTGCCTGGCGGCCGCGAGCGGCGAATCACGGACAGGCGAAACGTGTGCGCTTGCGAAGCGGCGGCGGTGATGAGCGGAACGCCCCGGGAGTGACCACGACGGCATCCACGGCGGGCGCCACCAGCGAGGCCGCTGCTGCGCGAGGGAGGCAAGCGCCGAGCAGCAAAAGGCCCGCTGGGTGCAGGGAACCCAGCGGGCCGTGCGTCGCGCGGAGATCAGCCGTTGTTGGCCAGCACCCGCAGACGCTCGATGGACCCGTTCCACCGGTCCTGGTCGATCGGGCTCGAGGTGTACTGCCAGAACGACCACACCGACCATCCCGACGGCAGCGTGCCGACCGAGCTGCTGTAGCGCGCCACCCACAGCGGCACCGTCTTCTCCAGGCCGTGACCGCTGCCCACGCACTGGTTCCACCAGCTGGTCGAGGTGTAGATCACCGGCCACCGCCCGGTGCGCTGGTAGTACGTGTCGTGGAACTCCTTGATCCACTTCTGCATCTGCGCCTTCGTCAGGCCGTAGCACGTCGAACCGTAGGGGTTGTATTCCATGTCCAACGCGGCAGGCAGCGTTTGGTTGTCACGCGACCAGGCGCCCCCGTTGTCGGCCAGGAAGTTCGCCTGCGCTTTCCCGCTCGAACGGTCCGGCAATGCGAAGTGATAGGCGCCGCGGATGAATCCGCGGTTGTACGAGCCCACGTATTGCTGGGCGAAGTACGGGTTCTTGTAGGTGGTGCCTTCCGTGGCCTTGACGTAGGCGAACCGCTTGCCCTGGTTCCACCAGTAGTTCCAGTCCACGTTGCCCTGCCAGCCGCTGACGTCGATTCCGTAGACGGTGGCCGCCGCGGAGACGTCCTTCGGCGTCATCGGGCCGGCGTCCACCCGTTCGTGCTTGCGGATCTGCGAGCCCATCGGGTGGTCGTACTTGGCCACGTACCGGTCGATGTCGGCGGAGGTGGTCGGTGTCGCGGTGGCCGGTCCGCTGAACGCCACCGCAACTGCCACACAGCCCGCCGCGACGGCGGCAATACGCAGCCGTCGGGATGTGATTGTCTTCATTGGAGTGTCCTCCGTGCCCTCGTCTTGTGGCGGTAGCAGGCCCGCCGAAAGTGATTCTCGGCGATAATCTTCCGCTTGTCAGCAGTTGCCGCAAATTTCTACTGCGCGATGACAGAGCGGCAGAAAAATTAATGGTGAATTACCATTTCTACACCCGGATGGAGTAGAACCGTGCGCGGTGCGTGGCGATCACCACCCGGTGGCGAGTCTGCGCAACGTGCGCATCGAAGAGTGGAAGTAGTTCTGATCCCCCGGCAGCGAACCGGAATCGGAGAACTGCCAGAACGTGTGCCGTTCCCATCCCTTGGGCAGCGCGCCGATGTAGGTGTTGTACCGGGCGATCCACAACGGACTGTGCGCGAACGCACCGGAGTTGCCGGTGCACAGCTTCCACCAGCTGGTAGAGGTGTAGATGACCGGCAGCCGCCCGGTCCGGTCGGCGTAGACCCGGACGAACGCCCGGATCCACGAACGCATCTGCCGTTGGGTCAGGCCGTAGCACTTGTCCGTGCCGTAGGGGTTGTATTCCATGTCCAGCGCGCCCGGCAGGGTGCGGCCGTCGTTGCGCCACTGGCCGCCGTGCCGGACGAAGAACTTCGCCTGGGTACCACCACCGCTGAGGTCGGGCCGGGCGAAGTGGTAGGCGCCGCGGATCAGGCCGGCTCTGGCCGCACCGTCGTACTGCTGGGAGAAGTGGGGATTGCGATAGCCGGTGCCTTCGGTCGCCTTGACGTAGCTGAACTTCGCGCCCTTCTCCGAGACCAGGTACCAGTTGACCTCTCCTTGCCAGCCGCTGACGTCGTTGCCGAGCGGCCGGTGCAGCTTCGGCGGTTTTCCGTGCAACCCGCCCTCGTACTTGGCGATCTGGGATCCCGCGTAGTGCTCGTCGGCGTTCGCGTAGGGATCCATCGGATGGGCGGTACGGTGCCCGTCCGCAGTGGACGGCCGTGCAGACACCGGCGCGATCGGTTCCCGAGGAGCCGACGACACCGCATCACCGGCAGCAGCCGTCGCGGCCGGGGCGAGAGCGGTGGCGATCAGCGAGCAACTTGCCACAGCGGCAAGGGCGCGTCGGACGGGCAGCAGCACGGGCCCTCCCCTCGGTGCAGCGGTTGCACGAATCCTTTTCACGATGAATCCGCTGCCCTGATCCGGCGACTCGAGGTCACCTGAAGGACTGACGGTCGGGCCGGCCAGGCATGCTGGGGCCATGGCAGTGACTTCGGATCCAGTGCGCTTGCGGCAAGCCATGCAGGCCGTGGTGGAGTGGCTGGACGCCGACCCGGACGCGCCCGCGCCGCCCCGTGCCCAGCTGGCCGAAGCCGTGCGGCTGAGCCTGCGTGCCTTGGCCGCGGACGCGCCGGGGCGGTCGGTCGAGGTGCGCGTCCCGCCATTTGCGGCCGTGCAGTGCATCGAAGGCCCCCGGCACAGCAGGGGCACGCCGCCGAACGTGGTGGAGATGGCGCCGCGAACCTGGCTCGAGCTGGCACTCGGCCGAGTCCGGTGGCAGGAAGCGGTGGCCAGCGGTGCAGTGACCGCGTCCGGTACCCGCGCGGATCTGAGCGCGTGGTTGCCGCTGGTGCGGCTGTGACGCGGCGGGTCGCCGCGACCGCGTTCTTTCGGACCGCTGCTGACCACGTGCGACGCAATGTCGGGTGCCGGTGAGCGGCTTGAGTCGCGGACCGTCCGCCCACAGTCGACGCACCGAGTCCCGGCCTGACCAAGCTCCCCGTCCGTCGGTTCGGCTGCTCCAGATCGCGCATCGGGCGGAACGATCCCGCGTGAGGCTGTTCGCCATGACGTGCTGGATCCGTTCGGCAGCCGCGTGTTCGTTCGCCGGGGCTGGAAAGTTCGCCGGGGCTGGAAAGTCCGTGATCCCCACGCAGGGGCCGGATTCGTGGCCATCGAGGTCGACCGCAAGCCAGCAACCCCGTGATCCCCGCGCAAGAGCCGGATCCTCCGCGACCGCCTCGGCCAGCTCGCGGGTCGCCCCGTGATCCTCGCGCAGGAGCTGGATCTGCATCATCACCGGCCAGCTGTCCACCGGTACGCGTGATCCCCGGCGCAGGACCCGGATGCCACCACCGACCACCGCCTCCGGCTGTCTGCCCCTGCGTGATCCCGCACACGACCCGGATGCCACCTTCGAGGCGGCCAGGGTGTCGCACCTGGCGCGATCGGCGTACAGGACCCGGATGGCCGGGCGACTTCCACCCTGCCTGATCGCGGCGGGACGGAGGTGCGTCGCCAGTGCCCGGCCACGGCGGACAGCGACCCGCAGGCGGCACGGGGGTGGGAGCGGTGGCCGGCATCCTGCGACCGTCACACTGTTCAGCGGTCCAGGTCACGCGAAGGGTCTTCGGTCGAGCTCGCTGCGTGACGAGTCGGCTCCCTTGACCGAAATGCCCGCTGCGGTACGCTGAGTTGTCTGTCAACCGCATGCTGCGACGAAAGGATGGCAATGCCACCGCAGCTCGGAGACGATGCCGAGCCGCCCCAAGGTGGTGGACCGACCGTCCGTCGGATGGTTCTCGGCGCGCAGTTACGCCGCCTTCGCGAGGCCGCCGGCATCACCAGGGCGCAGGCCGGTTACGCCATTCGTGGTTCCGAGTCGAAGATGAGCAGACTCGAGCTGGGCCGCGTCGGATTCAAGAAGCGCGACGTCGCAGACCTGCTGACGCTGTACGGCGTGCACGACGAGAAGGACCGCGAGCAGCTGCTGGCGATGGCCGCGGAGGCCAACAAGCCGGGCTGGTGGCACCGGTACAACGACCTGCTGCCCTCCTGGTTCACCGACTACGTGGGCCTGGAGGAGTCGGCGAGCCGGATTCAGACGCTGGAGATGCAGTTCGTGCCCGGCTTGCTGCAGACAGAGGAGTACGCGCGGGTCATCGCCTGCCACGGCCGCAAGGAGTGGATCAACGAGGAGGTCGAGCGCCGCATCGCGCTGCGCATGCAGCGGCAGCGCATCCTGTCCAGGCCGAACCCGCCCAAGGTGTGGGCGTTCCTCGACGAATCGGTGCTGCATCGGCCGATCGGCGGGCCGAAGGTGCTGAAGAAGCAACTGGAAGTGTTGCTGGAGTGGACCAGCCAGCCGCACGTGACGGTGCAGATCCTGCCGTACGAGCGCAGCGGGCACGCCGCCGAGTGCGCGTTCACCATGCTGCGGTTCGCCGAGGCGGAACTGCCGGACGTGGTCTACATCGAGCACCTCACCGGCGCGCTGTACCTGGACAAGCCCGAAGAACGCGAGCCGTACAGCAGGGCGATCGACCGCCTCGCCGTGGACTGCGAGACCCCGGCAGCGAGCAGGGCGATGATCGAGAAGGCACTCGCCGCCCTCTGACACCCACCCCGCAGATCACCGTGATTCAGCGCCGAATGGCTGGCGCGAACCGCTCCGTTCGACAGACCTCGTGAGGGTCACTGCGGTCCCACGCCGAATGACCTGGTGCGCGGTCCTTCCACCGACCAGCTGGTGAAGGCAACCGGCCGAACAGCTGCGCAGGCAACCCGGCACCACGATCACCGGCCGACCCGCATCCCGGCCCGTCTAGGCGCCTTCCATGGTGAAGTGGATGTTGCGGTGCAATCCGTGGTGCGTGCGCCGGGCACTGCCAAACAGCCGCGACCGGCACCACGTACCGCCGCCCGAACGGCCGAATGACTCGGACCTGCCGTGCGGACATCCCGCCGTGGGGCCGATCCGCCCGCTTACCGGCCGCACCGACTGTCCGCAGAGACGCTGATCGTTGTCCCGATCACCCCGCCGTCCGAGCCACTCGCCCCCACCGACATCGAGCCCGATTTGCCGGATTTTCGGCAGGCGGATGGCCTTTGCCTGGTGCTTGTGGGTACGCCGGCGGTGAACGACCGGGCAGGTTTATCAAAAAGTAGTGAAACTCCCCCGCATATCGTCTGTCGCTCTCCGGGTCGATCATGTTACTGTGCGCTCGCACAGCCAGATGCACGTGCATCTGCAACCTCCGAACGTGAGTCGGGAAGGTAGGGGATCATGGCGAAGAGGGTGTACAACGGCATGCCGGCCACCGAGCTCGACGTGCAGTGGCGGAAGAGCAGCCGTAGCGGCGCACTGGGCAACTGTGTCGAGGTGGCGCGGCTCGACTCGGGTGCGATCGCGGTGCGGAACTCTCGTTTCCCCGACGGCCCCGCCCTCATCTACACCCCGGCCGAGATCGCTGCGTTCGTCCAAGGAGCCAAGGACGGCGAGTTCGATGACCTCGTCAGCTGAGGAACCCGAGTACTCGACGCAGTTACGACAGCTCGTTGCGCGGGGCTTCCGCTTCGTCCACCCCACCGACGCCTCCGGTCAGCTGGCCGCGGTGGTCGGCGTCCGGGTGCACGACGGGGTGATCGACGTCGTGCGGCTGGAAGCCGAGGACGACGTCAGCGCCATGCGGATACCCGCCGACGAGGACGACGTGATGGCCCCGCGCCGGGTGTTGTGGCAGTCATCCGGCGCGGTGACCCGGGTGCTCGCCGATGTGCTCGAGCTTCCGGACGATCCCGGTGACCAGGACGACGACCAGGGGAACGTGGTCCGCGGTTGCTGGGTTCCGGTGGACCACCGGACGTCCAAGTGGGTCCCGGCCAGCGCGTGACATGCACGACTGACGCCGCTCGAACGGCTCCTGCGCGGACGGAACGCCCGTACACTGGCCTGGACCGGTCGCCTCCGTTCGCGCAGGAGCTGTGAGAGGTGTCGAGCACAGACGCTAACCATCTTGAGCCCGAGCCGCGGGAGGAATGCGGCGTGTTCGGTGTCTGGGCTCGGGGTGAAGAAGTCGCCAAACTGGCCTACTACGGCCTCTACGCATTGCAGCATCGCGGCCAGGAAGCCGCGGGCATCGCGGTGAGCGACGGCTCGCAGATCGTGGTCTTCAAGGACCTCGGGCTGGTCTCCCAGGTCTTCGACGAGAAGGTGTTGTCCTCGCTGGAAGGCCACATCGCCGTCGGTCACTGTCGCTACTCCACCACCGGTGGCGGCCGGTGGGAGAACGCCCAGCCGTCGTTCCAGACCACGCACGCGGGCAGCGGCATCGCGCTCGGCCACAACGGCAACCTGGTCAACACCGCCGAGCTGGCGGAGCGGGTGCGCGAGCAGGGCCTCGAGTCCGGCAGCCGGGCGACCACCGATTCCGACCTACTGACCACGCTGCTGGCGGGCGCCGCGGCGGACAAGGGTGTCGAGGCCGCCGCACTGGACCTGCTGCCGACCGTGCGCGGCGCCTTCTGCCTGGTGTTCGCCGACGAGAACACTCTCTACGCCGCGCGCGACCCGTACGGTATCCGGCCGCTGGTGCTCGGCCGCCTGGAGCGCGGCTGGGTGGTCGCCTCGGAAACCGCGGCACTGGACATCGTCGGCGCCTCGTTCGTGCGCGAGGTGGAACCGGGCGAGCTGCTGGCCATCGATTCCGACGGGCTCCGCTCCAACCGCTTCGCCAACCCGAACCCGAAGGGCTGCTTGTTCGAGTACGTCTACCTGGCCAGGCCGGACACCACCATCGCAGGCCGCAGCGTGCACGCCGCCCGGGTGGAGATCGGCAGGCGACTGGCCAAAGAAGCACCCGCCGACGCCGACCTGGTCATCCCGGTGCCGGAGTCCGGCACCCCCGCCGCCATCGGCTACGCGCAGGCCAGCGGCATCCCGTACGGGCAGGGGCTGGTGAAGAACGGCTACGTCGGCCGCACGTTCATCCAGCCGTCGCAGACCATCCGGCAGCTGGGCATCCGGCTCAAGCTCAACCCGCTGCGGGACGTCATCCGCGGCAAGCGCCTGGTGGTGGTGGACGACTCCATCGTGCGCGGCAACACGCAGCGCGCCCTGGTGCGCATGCTGCGCGAGGCGGGCGCGATCGAGGTGCACGTGCGGATCGCCGCGCCGCCGGTACGCTGGCCGTGCTTCTACGGCATCGACTTCGCCTCCCGTGCCGAACTGATCGCCAACGGCACGGACCTGGAAGGCATCCGGCGGTCCATCGGAGCCGACTCGCTCGGCTACGTCTCGCTGGAAGGCCTGGTGGCCGCCAGCGAGCAGCCGCGCAGCAGGCTGTGCGCCGCGTGCTTCGACGGCGACTACCCGATCCCGCTGCCGGACGAGGCGAAGATCGGCAAGCATCTGCTCGAGGACATCGAGAAGGGCGTGCGTGGACCGGACGGCGCCTCGTCTTCGGCGGTGTCGAGCGGGTACGGTGCCGAGGACGCCCTCCAGCGTCCCTGAGACCGCCAGATGAAGTCCCATGACGGAAGGCCATCGGTGAGCACACCGACCGACGCATCACGATCCACGTACGCAGCCGCAGGTGTCGACATCGCCGCGGGGGAAGAAGCCGTCGAACGCATCAAGCCCTACGCGCAGCGGGCGACCAGGCCCGAGGTACTCGGCGGGCTCGGCGGGTTCGCCGGCCTGTTCCAGCTGAAGCTGGACCGGTGGACCGAGCCGGTGCTGGCGTCCTCCACCGACGGGGTGGGCACCAAGATCGCGATCGCCCAGGCCATGGACGTCCACGACACGGTCGGCGTCGACCTGGTCGCGATGGTGGTGGACGACCTGGTGGTGTGCGGGGCCGAGCCGCTGTTCCTGCAGGACTACATCGCGATCGGCAAAGTGGTGCCGGAGAAGGTCGCGGCCCTGGTGAAAGGCATCGCCGACGGGTGCAAGCAGGCCGGTGCGGCGCTGCTCGGCGGCGAGACGGCCGAGCACCCCGGCCTGATGGAGCCGCATGCCTACGACCTGTCCGCGACCGGTGTCGGCGTGGTGGAAGCCGCGGACATCCTCGGCCCGGAGCGGGTCCGCCCCGGTGACGTGGTGATCGGCATGGGCTCCAGCGGCCTGCACTCCAACGGCTATTCACTCGCCCGCAAGGTGCTGCTGGACGACGCCCGCCTGCCGCTGACCGGCTACGTGGAGGAGTTCGGTCGGACGCTCGGGGAAGAGCTGCTCGAGCCGACCATGATCTACGCCAAGCACTGCCTTGCCCTGGTAGCCGAGACGGAGATCCGCACGTTCGCCCACGTCACCGGGGGTGGGCTGGCGGCCAACCTGGAACGGGTCATGCCGCGCGGCCTCACCGCGGTGCTGGAGCGGGCGACCTGGACACCGCAGCCGATCTTCAAGATGATCGCCCAGCGCGGCAAGGTCGACACCGCCGAGATGGAGCGGACCTTCAACATGGGGGTGGGCATGGTCGCGGTCGTCGCACCGGACGACGCCGAGCGTGCACTGGCTGTGCTGACCGCGAGGCACGTGCCCGCGTGGATTCTCGGCCAGGTGCAGCGTGCCGAGGACCCGGACGACCCGCGCGCCGAACTGCGCGGCGCTCATCCGCGCTACTGACGCGCGCAGCCCATACGGTCCGAATTCACTGGACGACGGTGACGAGGGATGTGCCGTCGTGCGCTCCGCGAGCACACGACGGCACATCCGATGGCCCCGATGCATCCCACGGGCGACGTCCGTGGTGGGGTGCCCCGCCGCTGTCGCCCTTCGGGTGCGCCGAAGGGCGCCATCCCGCTACCGGCTGCCCGGCTGCGCGGGACGCCCGGTACGGATGACGCGCGGTGCTACCACTACCCGTCAGCGGCGGTACTCGTCCTCGTAGTCGTAGTCGTAGTCATAGTCGTACTCCGACTCACGACCGCTGTCGGATTCCTTGGACGCCTTCCCGGAAAGCTCCCGCTTGAGGGCCTCCAGGTCCGTGGGGGGAGTGCTGTACTTGAGCTTCCGGGCCACCTTCGTCTGCTTGGCCTTGGCACGGCCGCGCCCCATGGCTCGACCCCCTCACACAGGGGCGGGGCGGCCGGGGGAGTCGGCGGCCCCGCATCGTCTCAACATTTTCCTCTACACACCGTACCGTGTCCTGCCCGTCGCTCGCGACGCGGCTCGGCGGGTAAATCGTCACATGTGACGAAATGGCCGCCGCGGCGCCGGGCGTCGCGGCCTGGCGGGCGGTCCATGACACGATGAACACGTGCTCCGCCCTCATGCCGCGTACCTGCGAGTCTATGAGCCCCTCGAGGCCTTCGGCGACCCGGCCGACCCGCACTTGCATGCGGCGGTACGTGCTGCCCAGCTGACGAAGACCTCGGCGGGCGAGCGCGAACGCACACTGTGGTTCACCTCACAGCGGGTCACGCCGCCGCGCTTGCTGCCCGTCGAGCCCACCGACCGCGGCGCTTCGGGCAACGACATGGCGGACGTTCTGGTGCTCTCGCCGGACGAGGTGCCCTCCGGCCGCGGGGTCACCGTCGGTCCCGGCCCGCTGGTGTGCCCGCTGGAGCTGCGCGTGCGGTCGGCCGCCGCGCTGATGGCCTTCCTCAACGAGTCGCACCCGGTGGTGCGCGCGCACGTCCTGGACGCCAGCGGCGCCACCATCGAGACGGCCCGCGCCCGGGCGACGTCCGTCCTGCGCCAAGCCGACCACACCGCCCTGCACGTGGTCTCGTCGACGTGGAGCGTTCCGCTGCCCTGGTTCACCATGGTCGACCCGGCCCAGCGGCGGCTGGTGCTCGGCACCGGACAGCACGACCCCAACCGGGAGGTGTCCTGGCGGGTGGCCATGGCCGACGCCCGCCGGCGGGTGGCCCAGGCGCGCGAGCTGGCCGAGACGGTGCTCGGCGACGAGGGACCCACGCGCGTGCTCGTCGACACCGACCGCTGGCTGGCGAACTTCCACCCGAACTCCGCGGTGGAGCTGGACTACGGCGGGCTGGTGCAGCTGATTCCGGACGAGAAGCTTTCCACGGACACGACCGCGGAGAAGGTGCATGCCGTGCTGGCGGCGCTGCGAGACGGTGACGTGGAGAAGCTAACCGATCTGTTCGCCGAGCTGCAGGACTTCTGGGGTGAGCTGGCCGCGCGGGAGCGGTGCAACTGATCGGCCGCGTCCGCCGCGGCCGGAAGCTCACTCGCGCTCGCGCTGTTCGGCCAGCAGGTCGTCCACCGACGCGGTGCCCCGCGCGTAGCGGGACGCGATCTCGGCGTTGATGGTGTCCACGACCTTCTGCACCTCGCGGCGGAACTGCGAGACCGTGGCCTCCTGCTCGGTGTACCGGCGCAGGCTGTCGTCCAGCTCCTCGTCGGACAACGCGCCGACGTCGGTCAGGCCGGCATCGGCCAGCAGGGCATCGATCTGCCGCCTGCTGCGCTCGGTGACCCTGGACGGCTCCAGCGGCTGGTACCGGCCGCGCTGGCCGACCGACTCGTCGGCCAGGATGGTGCGCAGCTGGTCGATCAGGTTGGTCTGGTCACCGGTGCGACGCCGACGCTGCTCGGCCTTGACGATGTCGATCCGTGCGTGCAGCAAGCGCCGCAGGTAGGACAGATCGGTCTCCTCCTGCGCCGCTTCGTCCCTGCGCCGCCGCAGGT
This sequence comes from Thermocrispum sp., assembly GCF_002919275.1. Classification (NCBI taxonomy): domain Bacteria; kingdom Bacillati; phylum Actinomycetota; class Actinomycetes; order Pseudonocardiales; family Pseudonocardiaceae; genus Thermocrispum; species Thermocrispum sp. The sequence goes on from NZ_PKFA01000020.1 coordinate 24,599, forward strand.
CGGCCAGCGGCAGCCGGTCCAGGTCGGTGGCGAACCCTGGCCCGAGCACCCGGTCGATGCGCCGCCTGCCACCGATACGCACTTCGATCACGGCGTCATCTTGCTCCAGCCGTCCGTGCACTGCCAAGGCGGGTGGGGTGCTGTCACGCGGATGGCCGCAGCCTCAGCGGATTTTGAACCGTTCGAGTGTCCGACGACCGGGGCCGACGTGCTCCCCCGGTTCGGAGTCCGGGTCGATGGCGGCCTGCACCACCCGGTCGTCCACCCCGGTGAGCAGCTCGGCGTCGGTCGGCACCGAGCGCTTGACGAGCGCCAGCGCGATCGGGCCGAGCTCGTGGTGCTGGATCACCGTGCCGACCCGTCCCACGGTGCGCCCGTCGAGCACCACCGGGTCACCGGTCTCCGGCAGCACGTCGATCGACCCGTCCAGGTGCAGCAGCACCATCCGGCGGGGCGGCCTGCCCACGTTGTGCACCTTGGCCACGGTCTCCTGCCCGCGGTAGCAGCCCTTGGCCACGTGGGCCGCGGTGCCGATCCAATTCACCTCGTGCGGGATGGCACGCTCGTCGGTGTCCACGCCCAGCCGTGGGCGCAGCGCCTCCACCCGCAGTGCGTCGAAGGCCCAGCTGCCCGCGGGCCGGGCGCCCGCTTCCACCAGCCGGTCGAACCACTCGACGAGCTCGTCGCGCGGCACCAGGAGGTCGTACGAGCCGCGCCCGGGCCACGGCATTCGCCGGACCACGACACCACGAGCGGCGGCCGAGGCATAGTCCTGGGCGTCCGCCGTGCCGGTGGGGAGCCCGGTCTTGGCGAGCACGTCACGGGCGTCCGGCCCGAGGACGCTCAATACGGCACGCTCGGCGGTCGCGTCGGTGATCGTGACCTTCGACCAGAACCGCATGGCGTCCAGGTACTCCAGCAACGGCTGTTTGCCGCCTTTGGGCAGCGCGTTGGTCACCTGTACGCCGGGGTCGGCGTCCAGCCACACGGCCGGCTCCTCGTCGCCGTCCGGTTCCGGGTAGGCCAGCGTCATGTGCGCCTCGATGCGGCCGTGCGCATCGAGCACCAGAGCCTCGGTGCCGCTGCCCATCGGCAGCTCGCTGACGTGCTGGGAAATCACCAGGTGCAGCCAGGACAGCCGGTCGTCGCCCCGGACGGCCAGCACCTGCCGGTGCGACCGGTCCACCACGGCCGCGCTCCTGGCGGCCGCGCGCTGTTCGGCGAACGGGTCGCCGAAGTGCCACGGGACGCCGGCCTCGGGATGGTCGTCCGGCGGCTCGACGGCCCGCGGGCGGGTCAGGTTCGGTGAGTTCACGGGCCTCCTCGTGCCGATGCCTCTACCCTGACGATTATGCGCTCGCTGGTATTCCTCGATGGACGCACCGCCGACCCGGACACCGCGCAGATCAGGGTGGACGACCAAGTCGTCCAGCGCGGCGACGGGGTGTTCGAGACCATCCTCGTGGTCGACGGCAAGGCCAGGGAGCTCGGCCCGCACCTGCAGCGGCTGGCCCGCTCTGCGGCGATGCTGGACCTGCCGGAGCCGGACCTGGCCGCGTGGGAGCGGCTCAGCCAGGCGGTGATCGACGGCTACCACGGCGGGCGGGAGATGGCGCTGAAGCTCGTCTACACCCGCGGGGTGAACGGGGTGCCCACCGGTTTCGGGCTCGGTTCACCGGTGGAGGAGAAGATCGTGCGGCAACGGCAGGAAGGCGTTGCCGTGGTGACCTTGGAGCGCGGGCTGGACCCGTCGCTGGTGGACACCGCCCCGTGGCTGTTGCTCGGCGCCAAGACGCTGTCGTACGCGGTCAACATGGCCGCGGTGCGCGAGGCGGAGCGCCGTGGTGCGGACGACGCCGTGTTCGTTTCCGGTGAGCGCGTTCTGGAAGGGCCGACCTCGTCGGTGGTCGCAGTGAAGGACCGCACCCTGTACACCCCGCCTGCCGCGCTGGGCATCCTGCCGGGGACGACGCAAGCAGCGGTGTTCCGGGCCGCCGAGCGCGCCGGCTGGGGCACGAAGGTGGAGCAGCTGCGGGTGGCCGACCTGCTCGCCGCCGACGCGGTGTTCCTGACCTCCTCGGTGCGGCTGATCACCCGCGTGCACACGATCGACGGGCAGCGGCTGCCGGATGCGACCGCGCTGCACCGCGAGCTGACCGAGCTGTACGAAGCGCAGTACGCCTAGCCGACGATCCGCTCGAGGCGCGCGGAGGTGTGCGGCTGGAGCGGCTGGCCGGCCATGGCCCGCTCCTCGACGTAACCGAGGTCGCCGTCGCCGATGATCCCGTACAGCCGCTTGGCCCCGGTGACCTGCTTGGCGGACACGGTGCGCATCACCGCGTCCGTGCCCATTTCCCACGACGTCTGGGTGCGGGGCTTGCCGTAGAAGACTTCGAGAATGCCGGTGCTGTGCGCCAGCAGCAGCTCGAACGAGCCGTCCGGCTGCGGCCGCCACCAGCCGGTCTCCCTGGCGGCCGTGTGCACCACGTTGCCGTCCGCGTCGAGCAGCCAGGACCGTGCCTCGTGGAAGAGGAACGGCCTGCCGTCGTGCGCGATGACGATCTGCTGGGCGAACGAGCGAGGGCCGTCCATGGTCGGGTAGTCGACCTGGCCCTCACCCCGCCAGACACCGACCAACGGCAGCAGCGGCTGGCACGCCTCGTGCAGTGGCGGCCCCTCGCGCAGGTTGGCCGTGTCCCCGTCGATGGGCAGGCCGTCCAGCTGCGGGATGTTCCGCCACCGGGTCAGCTTGGCGCGCTCCGCGGCGGCTTGGATCGCTTCGTTGCCGTCGGACATCGGTGCCGGCTTCAGTCCTGGTACAGCCGGTACACGACGTAGCCGGCGAACCACGTGACGGCCACGATGGCCAGGATCAGCAGCGAGGTGAACAGAATCTCCACGCTGCCGATCCTAGGTCAGTAGCCGAACACCTGCGTCCACACCCAGCCGTCTTTGCTCAATCCCACACCGATGGTGCGCAGATCGCAGTTGAGGATGTTCGCCCGGTGCCTGTCGGATGCCATCCAGCCGCGCACCACGCTCTGCGCGCTGCGGTGGTCCTTGGCGATGTTCTCCGCGCCCGGGTTGGGGTACCCCTCGGCCCTGGCCCGGTCGACGAACGAGGCACCCTCCGGGGTGGTGTGGTCGAAGTAGCCGCGTGCGACCATGTCCGCGCTGTGCTTGCGGGCGGCGCGCGCGAGCCGGTCGTCGACGGTCAGCGGCTGGCAGCCCGCGGCTGCCCGTTCCTTGTTCACCAGGTCCACGACGGCCTGCTCCTCGGGCAGCGGCGCGTCCGACGGCCGGAGGTCCTGGCTGGGCGGTGCCTGGCGCTCCTCCGCGGTGTCCGATCGGAGCGACCTGGCCGGTGCGGGGATCCGGACGGCCATGGCGGCGGTGTGGCCCGTGGCGCGCAAGTTCTCGAACACCTGCGCCAGCCAGGTCAGGTCGATGAAGCGCGGGAGTCGCCATTGCAGGGGAGCGTCGCCGGGCACCCTGACGGCGAGGGCGTGCCTGGTCCGTTCGGCCGGCTCGAAGTGCCGCCCGTCCACCGAATCGCGGTGCCGGTCCGGGCTCGATCCCGGGTGACGACCGTCCAGGACCTCCGGATGACGTCCGTCGTCATGGACGGAGACCGCCACCCGGTGGCCGGCCGCCGACGCGCCGGGGCAGTCGGCGGCGTACGCGACGCCCGCTCCCGCACCGCCGAGCATGATCGCCATCAGTCCTGCTGCCACGTACTTCCGTCTCGCATGTGGATCGATCATGGGTGCGATGGTGCGTCGCGAAGGGCACCGGCGAACGATCACGACGAAGCGGTGACGAGCGCAGGAGCACACAGTCGACCCGCAGGGACATTTCCCGTCCGCACGGTGATCCGGCGGACCGGTCGAATGCGTGTAGGAGTCTGTTGCGCCCGGTCAGACCCGGACCCGTGCCGTGGCCGCTGCGACGTCGGCCTGCGCCTGTTGACGGTCGACGCGGGTCGGCTCCCCTTCCGCGACCACCAGCTCACCGGCCACCCAGACGTCGCTGACCCGCCGCGAGCCCGCCGCCCAGACCAGGTTGGCCAGCAGCTGCTCATCCGGCACGTCGATGCCTGCCGCGAACGCCGGGTCGTCCGGGTCGATGTGCACCAGGTCGGCCCACCGGCCGGTTGCGATCGCGCCGATGTCGTCCCGGCCGAGCGCGGCGGCACCGCCCCTGGTGGCCAGCAGCAGCGCGGCATCCGCGGGCAGGGCGGTGGAGTCCTCGGTGGCCAGCCGGGACAGGAACGCGGCCAGCTGCATCTCGTGCCACAGGTCGAGGTCGTCGTTGGACGCCGGCCCGTCGGTGCCCAGCCCCACCCGGACGCCCGCTCTCCGCAGGTCGGCCAGCCGGGCGATGCCGGAGGCGAGCTTGGCGTTCGACCCGGGGCAGTGCGCCACGCCGGTCCCCCGCTCGGCGAACAACGCGATGTCGTCGTCGTCCAGATGGACGCAGTGCGCGGCCAGCACCCGGCCGTCGAGCATGCCCAGCTTGTCCAGCAGGCGCGGCACCGAGCCGTGCTCGGCCCGCTGCTCGGTGTCCTCGTTGCGGGCTTCGGCCACGTGGATCTGCACCAGGGCGTCGCGCTGCCGCGCCGACTCGGTGACCAACCGCAGCGCCTCCTCCGGCAGCAGGTAGGCCGAGTGGGCGCCGTAGCTGAGCTCGACGCGGTCGTGCGGGCCGAACCGCAGCCCGTCGCTGTCGATCCACTTGCCGACCTCGTCCACCACCGGCCGCCACGGTAGGCCCGGCAGGTCGATGATCGACACCCCGAGCACCACGCGGGCCCCGGTGGCCAGCACGGCCTCGGCGATCTGTTCGGCGTGGAAGTACATCTCGGCGCTGGTCGTCACGCCGTACCGGAGCATCTCCACCGAGCCGAGCACCATGCCTGCCCGCACGTCCTCCGGCCGCATCCTGGCTTCGGCCGGGAAGATCACCTCGTGCAGCCAGCGCAGCAGCGGCAGGTCGCCGCCCATGCCGCGGAGCACGGTCATCGGGCTGTGCGCATGCGTGTTGATCAGCCCGGGCAGCAGGATCCCGCTGAGCCTGCTGACCGGCACACCGGGGTCGAGCGCGGGCGCATCGGCAGCAGGGCCGCAGTAGCCGATCCGGCCGTCCGCGGTGATGTCGACGGCGGCATCCCGCACGACGCTGCACTCCGGGTCACAGGGCAGCAGCACGGGCGCGGTGAGACGACGAGCAACCATGACCGCGATCCTAGGCCGCCCGCCGAGCGAGCCGGATTCCCGAGCCCGCCAGGTGTGGGCCGTCGCTCGTCACCGGGACCGATCGGCGGCAGTGGTCGATCGGTTCGCCGCATCGCCCGGGCATCCACCGGGGACGAACGAAGGATGCGGGCACCCGCCTGGCGTCAGTTCGACGCCTCGGCGCGCACGTCGGCGGCGGCACCGCCATCACCGGCAGGTAGGCCGCCCCCTTCGGTTCCGGCCCGCTCCCCGCCGGCCGGCCCGTCGTCATCGGACGCCTCGGCGACCCGCTCGAAGATGAGGTCGCGGGACACCCGGCCTTCCCGCTCCGCCCGGGCTTCGAACTTGGTCACCGGCCGCCACTCCGGCCGCGGCGCCCACCCCTCGCCGGGATATCGGTTGCGCAGCAGCGGCTCGTTCGAGCAGACCTCGAGCATCTGCTCCGCGTAGTTCTCCCAGTCGGTGGCCAGGTGCAGCGTGCCGCCCGGCACGAGCCGTTCGGCCACCAGGCGCACGAACGGCGGTTGGATCAGCCGCCGCTTGTGGTGCCGCTTCTTCGGCCACGGGTCCGGGTAGAAGATGCGCACGCCGTGCAGCGAGCCGGGCGCAATGTGGTGCTTCAGCAGTTCGACCGCGTCACCGTGGATCAACCGGAGGTTGGTCAGCGCCAGCCGGTCCGCGCGCAGCATCAGCTGACCGAGGCCCGCCTCGTAGACCTCGACGGCGACGTAGTTCAGCTCCGGCGCGGCATGCGCCAGCTGCGCGGTGGTCTCCCCCATGCCGGAGCCGATCTCCAGCATCACCGGGGCCTCGCGGCCGAACCAGGCGGCGAAATCGAGCGGGCCCTCCGGCAGATCGTGCACCGAGCGGCCGTAGAACGGCCACCGTTCGTCCCATGCCCGTTGCTGGCCGACCGTCATCCGGCCGCCGCGCCGCACATAGCTGACCACGCTGCGCATGCGGGGTTGCTGCTCACTACGCACGGGAATCGACCCTACTGAGCGCGCCCGCCGCGGCGCTGACCAGGGCTTGCCGGCACCGTCGGCGGCTGGCACGGCGATGCCGCCCGGCCCGACCGTACGGCGGGTGCGGACGCGAGGGAAAGGGGATCCGCCTTCCGGGGGGGCTCGCGCCGGACGCTGCTGCGGTGATCCCCTGGGAGGACGGTGCGCTGACCCTCGGTGCGAGGACAACCCGAGGGGTGCTCAGCGCAAAGCTTCGATGTTGCCCAGCTGGGCGCGCAGCCCGGCAAGGCCCTCGATGGCGATCGGTTCCGGGGTGGGGCCGCTGTGCGCAGGCAGCACGTCGATCCAGCCGTCGTGCCGGTCGGTCAGCAGCAACGTGGTGGGCACCCGGTAGCCGGACGGGCCGTGCTCGGACGGCACGAACTCCCAGTACCCGGATTCCCCGTCGGCCGCCCACGGCACGAACTCCCAGCCGGTGCGGGGCTGCAGCAGCTGCGCCACCCGGTCCTCGATGCGGAACGCGGTCACCCGGGAATCGATCGCCCCGCGGTGCAGCGCGCGCAGCCACCACGGCGCGGGCACGCTGCTTGCGGCATCCCCGGCCGCCCGGCACGCCTGCCGGTACAGCGCGAGCACCTCGGTCTGCGGGGCGCGGTGCAAGAAGGCGCGGCGGATTCCCGCTGGGGTCGTCGCACTGGCCGCACTGCTCGGTACTTCGACTGCCTGAAGCCATTGCAGTGCCGCGGTCGGCTCCACGTGCAGTCGTGGGTCGGAAAATTCTTTGCTGTCTGTCTCAGCAGGCGGCAATCGGGACACCTCCAGCGGGCTCATGTCACGCCCGTAAGTCCATTTGACCTGGTCAGAGGCGGTACAGCCGCACTTCGTGAGAGGTATCACAGACGCTTTACGCAGACTTAACACCACTCGCGCGCGGCGCGCCCCCCTACCGCTGTCGGGCCGACCCGTTAATCAGTTACCGGGACACATGGCATGCTGCTGTCTGGCAGGCGCCCAGCCACGGTCGAACGGGATGGGGGACACCACACGTGATGGAGCAGGGCACCCTCGCAGGGCCGCTGTCGACGTCGGTGGCGAACCTGTGCAGGCGGCTGCAGCCGCAGGTCGGGCCGCGCACTGCCGCCGGCTTCACCGAGGTGTTGCGCAGGCTGGGAGCTCCGCTGCAGGTCGCCGTGGCCGGCCGGATCAAGTCGGGCAAGTCGACGCTGGTCAACGCGCTGATCGGGCGCCGGGTGGCACCGACGGACGTAGGCGAGTGCACCCGTCTGGTCACCCGCTTCCAGTACGGCACGGTGGACCGCATCGAAGTGGTGATGCGGGACGGCAGCAAGGAGGTCCTGCCGTTCTCCTCCGACGGGATGATCCCGTCCACGCTGGGCATCGACGTCGAGAAGGTCTCGCACATCGAGGCGTACTTGACCAACGCCGTGCTCCAGGACATGACCGTCATCGACACCCCGGGGCTCGGGTCGCTCGATGCCGCGTCGGTGCGCAGGACGGAGAACCTGCTGGGAGCCACGGGCAAGCACCGCAGGCCCGGCGACGACGAGGACGATGCCGAGCCCGCCGTCACCGAGCTGGACGACGTGTCCCGGCACGCCGTCGCGGGAGCCGAGGCGGTGCTGTACGTGGTGACCCAGAGCGTGCGCGCCGACGACCAGCAGGCTTTGGCCGCCTTCACCGCGGCGACCGCATCCAGGGAGGCCGGGCCGGTGAACGCCATCGCGGTGTTGAACAAGGCCGACACCATCGCGGCCGAGTCCGTCGCAGGAGCCGACGGCGACGTGTGGAAGGCGGCGTCGATCCTGGCCGAGCGGCAGGCCGCCACGCTCAAGCCCCGGGTGGCCGACGTCCTGCCGGTGATCGGACTGCTCGCCGAATCGGCCGAAACGGGCGTGTTCACCTCCACCGACGCCGACGCCCTGCGCGAGCTGGCCGAGCTGCCCGACGACGTGCTCGAGACGATGCTGCTGTCGGCGGACATGTTCACGTCGTGGGAGTGCGACGTCTCGGCGAGCACCCGCGCGCGGCTGCTGGAACGGCTGGACCTGTACGGGATCCGGGCCAGTGTCCGGGCCATCCGGGCGAATCCGTCGATCACCGCAGGTGGACTGCGGCGCACGATCCTGGACGCGTCCGGGCTGGACGCGGTCCGGGCCCGGCTGAACACCGTGTTCGCCGCGCGCGCCGACGGCATCAAGGCGGCCGCCGCGCTGGCGTCGATCACCGCGCTCGCGCATGCCGCGGAGGACCCGACCGAGCGAGCGAAGGTGCGGGACGCGATCGAGGTGCTGCTGGCCAAACCGGAAGCCCACCAGCTCCGCCTGCTCGAGGCGCTGACGCTCATCACCAGCGGCGCCGTGGACCTGCCGCCCGATCTCACCGAGGAGGTGCTGCGCGTCGGCAGCAACGCGGACGTACGCCAGCAGCTGGGCATGCCGGACGCGGACCGGGCCGCGCTGGCCGAGCGTGCCCTGGAACGGGCGGGCTGGTGGCGGTCGTTCGCCTCGTTCGGCGCCACGCCCGCGCAGAGCCGAGTAGCGCACGTGGTGCATCGCGCGTACTTCCTGATTTGGCAGCAGCTGCGCGAAGGCAAGTGAGGAGGGGGCCATGGCCTGGTTCGGTAGGAAGCGCGACACCGTCGAACACGACGACGTAGCCGGAGACGACAGCCCGACCGGGCAGATCGCCGCGCAGGTGATCAGCAACGCCGATGCGGCTGCGCAAGCGGCCTCAGACGCGCCTGCCGGGCAAGCGGTGCCGGAGCATGCCACCCAGGTGACACCGGTGCCGAACGCGGCCGAGACGGCACCGGCCGAAAGCGCCGCGAACGTGGCACCGGCGGAACACGCCAGCCACGCCGCACCGGCGGAACACGCAGGCCACGCGGCATCGCCGGAACACGCAGGCCACGCGACATCGCCGGAACACGCCACCCACGCCGCGCCGGCGGAGCAAGGCACTCCGGCCGCCGACACCGCGCAGAACGCGGAGATCGACCGCCTCCGAGCGGAGCGAGCCGAGCTCATCAGGCTGTGCCTGTACGCGCTGGACCGGGCGCGCAGCGGCGGTGTGGTGGAACGGCTGGAGGAGGGCCTGGCCGGCGTCGGGGTGACCGCGCTGCGGCCGGACGGCGAGAAGTTCGATCCCGCCGTGCACGAAGCGGGCGGCACGGTCCCGACCACTGATCCGGACCTGGACGGCACCATCGCCGAGACCGAGCTGGTCGGCTTCCGCGACGGCGACAAGGTGCTGCGCGCCCCGATCGTCACGGTGTACTCGGTGAAAGCGGGAGAGACCGGATGACGATCCCGGATTTCCTGGCCGCCAAGGTCAAGGACGCGCTTCCGGACGCGCTGCGCAAGACCACCGACACGCTGCTGGGCAAGCTCAGGGAGATCGACCCGGAAGCCGCCACCTGGGTCGCCGGCGTGCGGAGCAAGCAGGAGACCAAGCCGTCCGTCGTGGTCGTCGGGGAGACCAAGCGGGGCAAGAGCTCCCTGATCAACGCGCTGCTCGCCATGCCGGGCCTGTCTCCGGTGGACGCCGACGTGGCGACCGCGACCTATCTGATCTTCGACCACGCCGACGAGTGGCGGGCGCAGGCGTGCTACCCGGGGCGGCAGCCGGTGCCGTTCGAGCTCGCCGAGCTGCCCATGTGGACCTCGGCCACCCACGAGCTCCCGGTGGGCCAGACCCCACCGCGCTACGTGGAGGTCGCCGGCCCGTGCCCGTTGTTGCAGCGCATCTGCGTGGTGGACACCCCGGGGGTCGGCGGCCTGGATTCCCAGCATGGTGAGCTCGCCCTGGAGGCGGCGTCGTCGGCCACCGCGCTGCTGTTCGTCGTCGACGCCTCGGCGCCGCTGACCTCCAGCGAGCTGCACTTCCTGACAAAGACGAGTGACAGCGTGGAGACGGTGCTGTTCGCGCTGTCCAAGGTGGACGCCTTCCGCGGCTGGGAGCAGATCAGGGACGCCAATCGCGAGCTGTTGCGGCAGCACGCGCCCCGGTTCGCCGACGCGGAGTTCCACCCCGTCTCGGCGCGCCTGTTCGAGATGGCGGGCAAGGCGCCCAACGAGCAGGCGGCGGCCATGCTGCGGGAGAAGTCCGGGATCATCGCGTTGCAGGAAGTGCTGCAGGAGCAGCTGATCGGCAAGGCGGAACTGCTCACCGGCGCCAACACCATGCGCACGCTGATCACGGCGTTCGACGAGCAGGAAGCGAAGCTGCAGGCCGAGCGGCGCACGCTCACCTCCGGCGAGTCCGAAGCCGATGCGCTGCGCGCCAGGCGGGACGAGCTGAACGCGGAACGCAAGTCCTCCACCCGCGGCTGGGTGCTGAAGCTGCGCAGCGAGGTGCAGCACGCCCGGGTCGACCTCAACCACGAGGTCGCCCGGCAGATGCGGGACGTGCAGGCCTGGTTCCGGCATCAGATCGACGGGGCCGACGCGGACCGCCTCGAGCAGCTGCCCGCCGAGGTCGACTCGGCGCTGCAGGTGGTCTCGGCCCGGCTGACCGCGCTGCTGTCGCAGCGGCTGAACGAGGTGGCGGGCAACGTGCTCGCCGAACTGTTCACACCGGAGGAGCTGCAGCAGTTCCGGGCTCAGGTGGCTCGCACCGGCCGCCCGCACGTGGTCATCCGGCCCCCGGACCGCAAACCGTCCACGGCCGAGGACAAGCTGATGATCGGCATGGGCGCCTACATGGGGATCGGCGCCAGCAGCATGGGGCTGAGCCTGGCCACGGGTGGCGCGGTCACCCTCGCCACGGCGGGCCTGGTGGCCGCGCCGGTGCTGGCGATCGGCCTCGGGGCCGGCTGGTGGATCGGCCGGACCCGCAGACACGCGGCGAACAAACAGCACGTCAAGACGTGGCTGGCCGACGCCATCGCCGACGCCCGCTCCACGATGGATCAGCTGGTGCAGGAACAGATCATCGAGGCGGAACACCAGCTGCACATGGCGCTGGACGAGGCGCTGAGCAAACGGGTGGAGGCGATCGAGGCCGAGCTGGCCAAGGTCGACGAGGCGCTGAAGATGACTGCGGTGGAGAAGTCCAAGAAGCTCGGCGCCGTCGGCAAGAAGCTGACGCTGGCCGGTGACGGACGGGCTCAGGCGGCGGCGATGCTGGAGAAAGTCCGTGCCCGGCTGGGGGGAAGCAGGGCGAGCAAGTTGTGATGGGGAACCGAACCGGCCTACGGTGAGTCAGATCTGGTGTTGACACCGAGCGGACGGATGCGCCGGCACTAAGGGGATTGAGGGCTATGTACGTCGATGAGACTGGCGGTACCGAACCGACCGTGACCAGCAACGAGGAGATGACGGTCACCGTCGACGGCACCGAGTACGCCACCGAGATGAACATCGACCTCGACCATGACGGGACCCCGGACGCTGCGGTCGTCAACAACGCGGACGGTTCCAAGAGCGTCTACGTCGACACCGACGGCGACCGGGTGGCGGACGAGTACGCCGAGGTCAGCGCGACGGGTGAGCTGGTGGCCGAGGCCCGGTTCGACGAGACCACCGGCGAATGGGTGGCGGTCGACCCCAGCTTGCCAGGACCCGCACCGGAGCCGACGGACGGTGCCGAGCCCGCGCCCGCCCCGGAGCCCGCCGACGAGACGTCGACGGTGGGCGGCGGCGTCTTGAAGGCCGAGCTGCCCGACGGGCAAGAAGTCGAGGTCGGCACGCCGACGATCGACACCAACTCCGACGGCGTCAACGACACCGCGGTGAGCGAGGACCAGGCGGGCAACACCTACTACTTCACCGACGTGGACAACGACGGCGAAGCCGACTACGTGGTGATCGTCGGCCAGGACGGCAGCACGCAGGCGCTGGAGCACCAGGGCGGCGGCCAGTGGACGAAGGTCGACGGCGTGGACGGCACGCCGGGCGGGGCACCGGCCGACACGGGCGGGCCCAGCGGCTTCACCGAAGGCGTGGTCAAGATCGACGCGAACACCGGCCTGTGGGTGAACATGAACTGACGCTCCTGGTGAGCACGAGGCCCGGCACGGTTGGGGGAGGTGTCGGGCCTCGTTACGTTCTCCCGCCGGGCGCACCGGCCGAGCGATCGATCGCAAGAGGCTTCCGCCGGGTACGACAGGCCCTGCGCAGCACCGAAAATCCTCCACCGAAGAGGGGATTTCGACCCAACTGAATCGATTCCCTGATCGTTCTTGTGAGAGATCCGACAGGTCGGCCCGCTCGCCTGCGCGCGCGTCGCGGTTACTCTCGAGGCAACCCCACACCGCAGCCGCTGGCGGCAGCGTCGCCGTCAGCGGCATTGAGTTTTTCGGTCACCGGCAAACCGCGAGCCCGCCGAGGGGGGTCCGTGCTTGTTCCGCGCGCGGACCGCCCGGTTGGAGTCAGGAGATACGAAGAGATGACCGCAGTAGCCATCCCTGGACTGGACGCCGCGCCGACAACGCACAGCAAGGTGCTTGCCTGGGTGCGGGAGGTCGCCGAGCTGACGACGCCGGACCGAGTGGTATGGGTCGACGGCTCCGAGGAGGAGTCGGCACGCATCAACCAGAAGCTCGTCGAGGCGGGGACGTTCGTGCCGCTGAAGTCCAAGCCCAACTCCTACTGGGCGGCCTCCGACCCCAACGACGTCGCTCGCGTCGAGGAGCGGACGTTCATCTGCTCCCAGCGCGAGGAGGACGCCGGCCCCACCAACAACTGGATGCACCCGGACGAAATGAAGGCCACGCTGACCGAGCTGTTCCGCGGCTCGATGCGCGGCCGCACCATGTACGTCATCCCGTTCTGCATGGGGCCGCTGGGGTCCGACGACCCGAAGCTGGGCATCGAGATCACCGACTCCGAGTACGTGGTGGCCTCGATGCGGATCATGACCAGGATGGGCAAGGCGGCGCTGGACAAGTTCATCGCTCCCGACGGCACCGAGCGGGAGTTCGTGCCGGCACTGCACTCGGTCGGCGCGCCGCTCGAGCCCGGCCAGAAGGACGTGCCGTGGCCGTGCAACGAGACCAAGTACATCTCGCACTTCCCGGAGGAGCGGGCGATCTGGAGCTACGGCTCCGGCTACGGCGGCAACGCGCTGCTCGGCAAGAAGTGCTACTCGCTGCGCATCGCCTCGGTGATCGCGCGCGACGAGGGCTGGCTCGCCGAGCACATGCTGATCCTGAAGCTGATCAGCCCCGAGGACAAGGTCTACTACATCGCGGCCGCGTTCCCGAGCGCGTGCGGCAAGACCAACCTGGCCATGCTGCGGCCGACCATCCCCGGCTGGCGGGTGCAGACCCTGGGCGACGACATCGCGTGGATGCGGTTCGGTGAGGACGGCAGGCTGTACGCGGTCAACCCGGAGGCCGGGTTCTTCGGCGTGGCGCCCGGCACCAACCGCAAGACCAACCCGCACGCGATGGAGACGATCGACCAGGGCAACTCGATCTTCACCAACGTCGCGCTGACCGACGACGGCGACGTCTGGTGGGAAGGCCTGGAGAACACGCCCGCGCACGCCACGTCGTGGAAGGGCAAGGACTGGACGCCGGATTCCGACGAGCCGGCCGCGCACCCGAACTCGCGGTACTGCACGCCGATGTCGCAGTGCCCGATCCTGGCTCCCGAGTGGGACGACCCGAAGGGGGTGCCGATCTCGGCGATCTTCTTCGGCGGCCGCCGCAAGACCACGGTTCCGTTGGTCGCCGAGGCGCGCGACTGGCAGCACGGCACGTTCCTGGGTGCGACGCTGTCGTCGGAGAAGACCGCCGCGGCCGCGGGCAAGGTCGGCGAAGTGCGGCGTGACCCGATGGCCATGCTGCCGTTCCTCGGCTACCACGTCGGTGACTACTTCCAGCACTGGCTGGACACCGGCAAGCGGGCCGACGCGGGCAAGCTGCCGCGCATCTTCTACGTGAACTGGTTCCGCCGGGGCGAGGACGGCCGGTTCCTGTGGCCGGGCTTCGGCGAGAACTCGCGCGTGCTGAAGTGGGCCATCGAGCGGATCGAAGGCAAGGCCGCGGCGCACGAGACCCCGATCGGCTGGGTGCCCAGCGCGGACGACCTGGACCTGGACGGCCTGGACGTGTCGCGCGAGGACGTCGAGGCGGCACTGCGCGTCGACCCCGAGGAATGGAAGGCCGAGATCCCGCTCATCGAGGAGTGGTTCGCCAAGATCGGTGACAAGCTGCCGTCGGCGCTGCGCGACGAGCTGGAGGCGCTCAAGCAGCGGCTCGGCTGACGGTGACGAGGCCTGTCAGGACCTGACAGGACCTGGCTGCGGCGAAGCCCGGGAGTGCGTGGCGCTCCCGGGCTTCTTGGCGTGTCCGGCCATGCACCCACGGTTGCGCATGGGTTGCGGAAAGTTACCCCCAGCTGGGGACAACCCTGTGGATAACCTGTGGAGGCAATGCTCCGTTCGGTGGATTACTGGTGGCGGATGCCGGGTAGGGCCCCAACCACTGCAACGGGTACGCGGTCTTGGTCGTCGAAAGTGTGATCGGCTGCACAGCCGGTGATCCGAGGGAAGAAGGTGAGACGCCATGACCGCAGGTGTCGCGATGTTGTTGCTCGCCCTCGGGGTCCTGGTCGTCGTTCTCATCGTCGGGTTCGAGGACGACGACACTGGGGGTAACGGAGCCGGCGGCTCCGCGGACGGTCGGACCGACAACGACATGACGGACCTCGACATCGTCACCACCAGGATTGGCGCGAGCGACCAAGTGTGAACGGTGTGCCGCGCGCGGCACGCCGGGTCGTTCGCGTTCCCGGATGATTCGGCCCGCGGCCTCGAGGCCGCGGGCTTCTTCTTGGTCGTGACCAGTCAGCGCGAACGAGCCTCTACCTGGTCGCGACCAGTCAGCCCGAACAAACCCCTTCCAGGTCGCGACCAGCCAGCCCGAACAAAGCCGACGGCATGGCCTGGGGCGCGGCGGATTCGTCCGAGCGCCCGTTGTGTCCGGCCTGCCAAGGGGTCTCTACGCTGGTCGTTCGTGGGGATGACGACTGTCGCAGACCTGTCGGTGCTGCCGGCCGAGCGGTGGCGGGAACGCGCCGCCGCCCACGCCGCGCGCGTCGACCGCTACCTGCAACCCCACCTGGCCAGGCGCAAGGCGGGCGTGAAGCACCCGGTCTACGACTTCCTCTTCACCTACTACTCCTACCGGCCGGGACAGCTGCGCCGCTGGCACCCGGGGTTCGGCGTCGCGCTCGCCGAGGCCAAGGAATACACCGGGCTGAAGGGGTACGCGCCGGTCGCGGCGGGCTCTTCGGTTCCGAGGCACACGGTCACCATCTCGCGCGACTACGTCACCTCCCAACGACCGCTCGTCGAGTCGCTGCACCGGCTGCTGACCGCAACGGCCCGGCGGCCGGGCAACTTCGGCTGCTTCGGCCTGCACGAGTGGGCGATGGTCTACCGGCTGTCCGAAGACCAGACCCGGCACTCCGCCTGGCCGCTGCGGCTTGGCTCGGCAGGCACCGACGCGGTCGTCGAGCAGCACCGCATCGCCTGCTCCCACTTCGACGCCTACCGCTTCTTCACCCCGGCCGCGCGTCCGTTGAACACCCTCTCCCCGGGCCGCGACGACCGTGCCGAGTTCGAGCAGCCCGGCTGCCTGCACGCCGGCATGGACCTGTACAAGCACGCCTTCCGGCTGTCCCCGATGGTCTCGTCGGACCTGGTCGCCGACTGCTTCGAGCTGGCCTGGGACATTCGCGTGCTGGACATGCGGGCGTCACCGTACGACCTCAGCGACCTCGGGTTCGAACCGGTCCGCATCGAGACCCCGGAGGGCAAGCGGGAGTACGTCCAGGCCCAGCGGACTTTCACCGAACGCGCCGCTCCGCTCCGGCAGCGGCTGATCGCCGAATGCGAGCGGCTACTGGACGTGGCCTGACCGTTCGCAGTCCGTGTCACTGCGGCTTCTTCTGCAATTCAGCCGGCCTCGGCTTCTTGGCACGCCGGTGATCGCGCAGGTAGGCCTTGGTGTGTGCGCTCAGCAGCCCAAGCGCGAAGCCGTACCGGTAATCGTGCACGTACGCCTTGGCACGCTCAGCAGCCCGAGCGGGAAACAAAATCGATGTCCCGGCCTGCTGCCCGGCGGATCCGCTCCACGATGGCCTTGACTTCGCTCCGCAAGCAAGTCGTGGCAACCTCGACCTCGGCGCGGGCTCGAAACGACGAAGGCTCCCTCCCGAGGGAGAGAGCCTTCGATCGTGAGCCGAAGCGTGGGCGTCACTGCGCCTGTCCGGTCACCTCGACCTTGATGTTCGCCGTGACCTCCGGGTGCAGCCGGATGGTCACCGGGTGCTTGCCGACGGTCTTGATGTGGCCGCCGAGGTCGATCGTGCGCTTGTCCAGCACCGGACCGCCCGCCTGCTTGATCGCGGCGGCGACGTCGGCAGCCTTCACCGAGCCGAACAGCTTCTTCGACCCTTCGGCCGCCTTGGCGGTCAGCGTGACGGTGCCGAGCTTCTCCAGCGTCTCCTTGACCTCCTTGGCGTGGTCGAGGTCGCGGATGCGGCGCAGCTCCTGCGAGCGGCGGATCGTGGCGATGTTCTTCTCCGCACCCTTGGTGGCACGGATGGCGTACCCGCGCGGCAGCAGGTAGTTGCGGGCGTAGCCGTCCTTGACCTCGACGATCTCGCCGGGGCCGCCCAGGTTCGCCACGTCGGTGGTCAGGATTACCTTGGCCATGACGTCTCCTCTTAGCGGGCGGTGGAGGTGTAGGGCAGCAGGGCCATCTCGCGGGAGTTCTTCACCGCGGTGGCCACGTCACGCTGGTGCTGGCTGCAGTTGCCGGTGACGCGGCGGGCGCGGATCTTGCCCCGGTCCGAGATGAACTTGCGCAGCAGGGCGGTGTCCTTGTAGTCGATCGGCTCCGGGCGGCCTTGCTTCTCCGCCTTGCAGAACACGCAGACCTTCTTCTTCGGTTTGCGAACAGGTGGCTTGGCCACGATGAATCTCCTGATGTGTGTGAAGTCAACCGGTCACGAGGGGTTGGCTAGAACGGGGGCTCGTCGGAGTAGCCGCCGCCTCCAGCCGGGGGCGCGGAACCCCACGGGTCGTCCGGGGGAGGACCGGCCGGTGCACCGCCGTAGCCGCCGCCACCCGAGCCGCGACTGACCTTGTTCACCTTCGCGGTGGCGTAGCGCAGCGACGGCCCGATCTCGTCCACCTCGAGCTCGTACACCGTGCGCTTCTCGCCTTCCTTGGTCTCGTAGGAGCGCTGCTTGAGCCTCCCCTGGACCAGCACGCGGGTGCCACGGGTCAGCGACTCCGCGACGTTCTCCGCCGCCTGACGCCAGATGTTGCAGCGCAGGAAGAGCGCTTCGCCGTCCTTCCACTCGCCGGTCTGCCGGTCGAACACGCGCGGCGTCGACGCGACGGTGAAGTTGGCGACCGCGGCACCGGACGGGGTGAACCGCAGTTCCGGGTCGGCGGTCAGGTTGCCGACTACGGTGATGATGGTGTCACCGGCCATGGGGCATCACGCCTTTGCTTTTGCTCTGACGGCTGCGATGAACTTCTCGTCGCGCCGCAGCACCTTGGTGCGCAGCACGCTCTCCTGCAGCGACAGCTGGCGGTCCAGCTCCTTGACCGCCTCCGGCTCGCAGAAGAGCTCCAGCACCGCGTAGATCCCCTCGCTGTGCTTGGCGATCTCGTAGGCCAGCCGACGGCGACCCCAGACGTCGACGTTCTCCACCTCGCCGCCGGAGTCCCGGACGACCTTGAGGAAGTTGTCCAGCGTCGGCGCGACGGTGCGCTCGTCCAATCTGGGATCGAGGATGATCATGACCTCGTAATGACGTGCCACAACCACTCACCTCCTGTGGTCTCGAGCGGCCACGGACCATCCGTGGCAGGAGGGTTGTCAGCTACCACAGGCTACCTGGCCGGGCCGACAAGCTCAGCGCGGCCCTCCGCAAAGCCGCTGGAAATCCCCCTGCGCGGCGGTCGAAGATCACGTGCCCGGCCCCGGCGGCCGGGCGCACGGGCGGTTCGGGCGGGGCGGTCTCGGGAAGCAACGCAGGCCTCGACCAATCCACACCCGCCCGCCGGAATCGACGGACACACCCCGCCCGCCCGGCGCATCAGCGGCGGAACCGTACCTCGGCGACCGAGTCCGGCTGATCACGGCAATGGACCCGGATGCCGGCCTGGCAGCCCGCCGAACCGGCCACCCGCACGCAGTCAGGCCGGCGTCGGACCAGCGCGGCCAGGCAGCCAGCCGAGCACGGCATAGACCTGGCCCACCCGGTCACTCAAACGCGCCGCAGCACCCACGTGCGGACCAGCGCCGCCGCAACGCACGCCAGCGAGACCACGGCGAGCAGCATGGGCAGCTGGAGCGCCCGGTCGTGCCCCTCGGCCGCGTGAATCTGCTCGGCGTTGCCCGCGTTGCTCACCTCGGGCCCGTCACCGTCGGCGCCCAGGATGCCGATGTCGCCTGCCCCCGGTGCGGAGCCATACGGGGCGGCATCGGGAACGTCGGGCACCTTGTCCGAGCCGATACCGGGCAGCTGGTAGGGCACCTGCCCGTAATCACGCTGCGGGGCGCGCGCGGTGCCGCTTCCGGTGGCCGGAAGCGCGCCGTCCGGCTCCGCACCGGCGCCTTCGGACGCGCTGGACGAGGAACTCGAACCGCTGTCGGCTCCGGACGAATCCGGCCGGGCCGCACCGCTGCTGTTCTCCTTGCCCTGCGACTGCTCCCCGCTGCCGCCCTGCTTCGGCGGCACGTAGTCGGACGCCCGCACGGTCAGGTCCGAGCAGTGCGCCTCCACCGCCTTCAGCACCTCGGCCCGGTTGTTCTTCGCGTCGAGGATCTTCTTGCCGTTCTTGTCGGCGTCGATCGTCCGCACCACGGCCTCGGCGATCTTCTCGTCGCTGAACACACCGGCAGGCGCGTGCGGCACGGTGGTCAGGCTGATCGGCTCGAACCGACCTGCCTCGAACAGCTCGCGCAGCTTGGCCTTGTTGTTCTTGATGCCGAGCAGCGGCAAGTGGACACCCCCGCTGACGGCATCGACCGCCGCCTGTTGCACCGCGGAGGACTTCAGGGTGACGGTCTCGCCCATCTTGCCGGTCACCGTGCCCCCGCACGAGTCGGCGGCCGTGACCGCGACGGCGTCACCCATGCCGAGGAGAATCGTGCTGCCCGCCAGCACGCCGCCGACGGCGAACGCCGCCACCGTCCTGCGCGCAGTCCACCTAGCCACCAACGTCTCCTAACCTGAGTAGAGCGAGGCTACTCGGTAGTAACGAACAATCCTGCCACAGGGTACGCGACAGCTGGTCAGTATCCAGCCCCCGAAGCGGACCGGACGACCCAGGTCCGCACCAGGCCGGCGCTCACCCCGGCCAGCGCCAGCACCGCCAGCAGGACGGGCAGCCCGACCTCACCCTCGGCCGCTCCGAGCGCCCTGGCGCTCCCGGCGTTGCGGATGTCCGGGCCGCCCTGGTCGCCCAGCCCGTCATCGCCGAGCTGCCCGAACTGCGGTGCGTATTCCGGCTCGTTGCCGTAGCGCAGCCCCGGGACGGCGAACGACGACGGATCGCCGCCGTGGAAACCCAGCGGGCTGGTGTAAGGCAGCGCGCTGCCCGGAACACCGCCACCGGTCCCCCGGGTCGCCTGCTCGGACGGCCGGACCGTCTGCACGGTTCCGGCACGTGCGGACTTCCCTCCGCCGGACGTGGCGGCTGGTCCGCTCGCCGGAGGCGCAGCCGGGTTCTCGGCCGGGCGCTGCGGAACGGTCGGGGACTCCGCCGACGGCGCCTGCCGGGCGCCGGCCGCCGTGCGCAACGTCTCGGTCGTCCCGGTCACCGCACCGGTCACCGGTTCGGTGACCCGCTTCAGCGGCTCCGGCGTCGCCTTGTCGACACCCTTGACCACCTCGTCGGCGGCCCCGGTCACGGTCACCGTCACGCGGCACAGCAACTTCTGCACCAGGCCGACCGTCTTGCTGAGCACGGTGGTGCCTTCCTGGATGACGCCCAGGTCGACGGTGCCCAGGTTGAGGCCGAGCACCGACGTGCTCGCCTTGACGGTGTCTCCGGGCTTGCCGGTGACCGATCCGCCGCAGTGCGTGCTGATCGTCTCCGCTGCCGCGACGGCAGGCATGCCGAAGGCCGCCGAGGCCGTCGCGATGGCCGTCGCCGCCCCGAGCGCTGCCGCTCTCCGCCAGACCCGCATCCGTCTCGCCCCTGCTCGCCGTCGAGTCCTCCCGCATGGGAAGTCCCGGTCGTGTGCGTTGCCGTTACACCTGTGCCAACGATCCAACTCGCTGGTCGTGACGTGATTCGGACATTACGGCCTGGTCATGGCGCGAGCAACACGTTCCCAGCGAATGGCCGAGAGCCGGCAGGCACGGCCGCGCGGGTGGAACGGCCCACCGCGTTCACCGCCGCGGCAACGTCGTCGACCGCTGCGCAAAGGGCCGCCGACGGCGCGGCGAGGGGGCCTTCGTTCAGCCGGAGCAGCTCGACCGCGTCACCGACCGGCAGATACAGCGCCGGGGTGTCGCCCACGCGCACGGTGGACGACCCCAGCCGGGCGCCGGGCAGGCCGCACTCCACCAGGAGCGCGTCCGCGTCGACCACCAGCGGCGCGCCGCGCCCGTTCAACAGGGTGGCCGCGCACCTGCCGTGGACCACGTCGGTGTTGCTGTGCCACGCCATCGGCTTCTCCTCGGCATGGGCGGTGCCCCCGATCATGACCACAGCCGACAGCACCGCCAGCGCCGTGCCGAAAAGTCGTCTCACCATGCCTTCCTCACTGACGGTGTACGCACGCGTACTTACCGTGCGTCGTCCTATTCGGCCGGGCCTGCGCCCCGCGGGCGGACCGGCCGGTGCCTGCCGAATTCACTCGAGCGTGTCGTGCCCGGTCCTTCGCATGCAGGTCTCGGACGGTCAGCTGCGAGGGCTAGCCTGCACACATGCGCATCGGTGCTCACGCCAAGGACGACGACCCGTTGAAGGCCATCCGCGAGCGCGGTGCCGAGGTGGTGCAGTTCTTCCTCGCCGACCCGCAGGGCTGGGCGGCCCCCAAGCCGCACCCGCAGGCGGACGAACTGCGCGCCTCGGATGCCGACGTGGTCATCCACGCGCGCTACCTGGTCAATGTCGCCTCGACGAACAACCGCATCCGCATCCCGTCACGCAAGCTCGTCGCGCAGGACGCCAAGATGGCCGCGGAACTCGGGGCTTTCGGGCTGGTCGTGCACGGCGGGCACGTGCCACGGGGTACCGACCCGCAAGTCGGCATCGACAACTGGCGCAAGCTGTTCGAGCGGGCCGCCGACGCGCCGTTCGAGGTGCCGATCCTGGTGGAGAACACCGCGGGCGGCGACGGCGCGCTGGCCAAGGACTTCGACATGCTGGCCAGGCTGTGGGATGCGATCGGGGAGTTCGGCGCCGGGTTCTGCCTGGACACCTGCCACGCGTACGCGGCGGGCTGGGACCTGGAGACCGCCGTCGACAAGGTCAAATCCATCACCGGCCGGATCGACCTGGTGCATCTGAACAACTCGCGCGACGAGTTCGGCTCCGGCCGCGACCGGCATGCCAACGTGGTCGGCGGCGACGGAACCATCGACCCCGAGGTGCTGGCCGGGGTGGCGAAGGAGGCGGGCGCCCCGGTCGTGGTCGAGACGCCAGCCGAGGGTCAGGCCGACGACATCGCGTTCCTGCGCGAGTCCCTGCGCTGACGGCGCCGACCGCCGCGCGGGCGCTCCCGCGAGTTCCCCACCGGCAGCACGCGCACGTCCCGCGCCCCGTCGAGCACACCACCCGCCGGGTCGTCGTCCCCGTTGCGGCGAACCAGATCCCGGTGCGGGTGGTAGATCTGGTAGACGATCACCGCACACAACCCCAGCACCGCCAGATCCCGCACCACCACGGCGCCGAGGAACCATTCCTGCGGCAGGCCCTTGTTGTCGGTGCCGAGGTAGTAGAACATGCGCGGTACCCACACCGCCGCGTCGATCGCCATCCACCCGAGCAGCAACCGCCAGTGCGGCACGGCCAGCGCGGCCAGCGGCACCAGCCACAACGAGTACTGCGGGCTCCACACCTTGGTGGTGAGCAGGAACGCCGCCACCACCAAGAAGCACAGCTGAGCCAGCCGTGGCCGCTTCGGTGCCGACAACGCCACGTAGGCGATCGCCGCGCAGCAGAGCACGAAGACGATCCCGGTGAAGGCGTTGAGCTTCACCGGCACCTCGCCGGCGGCCAGCTGCCCGTCGAACCCCGGCCAGCCGGTCAGCGAGCTGATCACGTTGTAGATCGAGTCGGGGTCCATGCCCCGTTCGATGTTGAGCCGCAGAAACTCGCGCCAGCCGCGCGGGTAGAGCAGCGCCAGCGGCAGGTTGATCAGCACCACGGTGAACGCGGCGGTCAGACCGGTCGCGCGCCAGGTGCGAAGCTTCCCGGTCCGGATGCACAGCACCAGCAGCGGCCCGAGCACAAGCAGCGGGTACAGCTTGATCGCCCCGCCCACGCCGATGAGCACCCCGGCCAGCATCGGACGCCGCCGCGACCAGGCCAGGATCGCCGCCGCGGTGGCCGCCGTGGCCAGCGCGTCGAAGCTCGTGTACGCGTGCACGAGCACCAGCGGCGAGATGGCCACCAGCACCGCGTCCCACGGTCGCCTCCGCGCGGTCTGCGCCACCGCCCACACCGTGGTCAGCCACGCGAACGCCAGGAACAGCGCGCTGATGTTGAAGTACACCGCGACCGGGATGGCCCCGGGCAGGAACCCGGCATCGGCTCCGGACAGCCACAGGTCGGTAAGCTGGGCGTTGACCCACTGGAACAACCCGGTCAACGGCGGGTACTCCATGAACCGCAACTCGTCGCCCGGGCTCAAGCTCACCGTGCGCCCGCCGGGCAACCGCAGCTGGTCGTCCGGCAGCACCTGGATGCGCTCGCCCGGCTGGAGCTGGAACATCTCGCCCGCCGCATCCAGCGCGGTCACCGGACCGTCGGTGCCCGCGATCCGGTACGTGTCCGCACCGTCGGCCAGCAGGGTCAGACTCGCCTGGCTGCCGCCCGGCGTGCTCAGCTCCAGCCAGCCGTCACGGTAGACGAAGAAGTCGTCCCGGTTGAGCCGCTCCGCCCCGTAGAGCGGAACGATGTCGGAGTAGCACATCGCCACGTAGGGCCTGCCGGACCGCCAGTCCAGCCCGAGCGTGCCGTCCTCGCGCTCCAGCTGCTGGATGCACGCGGCCTTGCCGAACCAGCCGAACATCAACGCCACCACGGCCAGCAGCAACGCCACCCGCAGCGGGCTGAAGAACCAGTGCGTGCCGACCGCGGCGTGCCTGCCGAGCGGGCCACCGATCGGCCTGCTCGCCTTCGCCGCCAGCGGATCGGTCCAGGTCGGTATCACCCGCCTGGTGCCTTCCAGCGACACCTGACGTGGTCGTTCCGGCGGCAAGCCCGCCGCCCTGGCGCGGGCACGCTGCCTCCGCTTGCTGCCGAGCCCCGACTCCTCGCGCACTCCCGCACCCTAAAGCCTGCGGGATCGACCTGCCGTCAACGTCCCGGCAACACCGGCGTCACGCGGCGTTCAGTCCCCGCTCGGATTCGGGGTTGTCCCCACCGGGCGGCGGCGGGTCGTCCGGCTGGCAGAACGGCGGCCGGCACGGCACCGTGGGATCCGTCGGCGAGGGCTCCGGGCTGGAGGGCGGAGGCTCCTGCTGCGACGGCGGCCCCTGCGGCGGCCTCGGCCGCTCCGGACGGCTGTGCTCCGGCTTCTCCTGCTCCGGCTCTTCCTCTTCCTCCTCGTCCGGCGTGTTCTCCGGCTCCGGAGGAGGAGGCGCCGCCTCGCCGATCACCTCGACCTCGTCGAACGGCAGGTTCTCCAGCTTCTCGTGGTAGGCGTCCATGAACTTCTGCCAGATCTCGCCGGGCAGGCCCCGCCCGTAGATGATCCTGCCGTCCTTGTTCTTGATCGGGTTCAGCGCCGAGTCACCGACCCACACCGCGGTGGACAGCTGGCGCGAGTAGCCGACCATCCACGCCTGCGAGTTCTGGTCCGAGTACGGCTCCCTGGCCTCGTGGGTGCCGGTCTTGCCCGCGCACGCCCGGCCGTTGGCACACTCCAGGCCGGAGTAGGACAGCACCGGCTCCAGCGTCATGGTGACGTTGCCCGCGATCTGCTTGCTCTTCTCCTCGTTCGGGTCGAACGCGGGCTTGCCCTTGGACTTGTCGTGCGCCTGGTACACCACTTCGCCGTCCGCCGTGGTGATCTTCGAGACGAAGTGCGCGTCGCGCTGGATCCCCTGCGCGGCGAACGTCGCGTACGCGGCCGCCATGTCCTTCGGGCTGATCATGTTGTCCCCACCGCCGATGGCGATGTTGACCGACGTCTCGCTCAGCTTCGAGGTGTTCTGCACCCCGGCTTCCTTGAGCGCCTGGACCACCCCGGACGGCTTCACCTCGTTGACGACGATGTCGTAGAAGACCGTGTTGATCGACCTCTCCATCGCCTCCTTGACCGTGCACGGCATCGGGCACTGCACGTTCTCGGAGTTGCGGATCTCCACCCCGACGCCGGGGAAGGTCCGCGGCGAGCTGCCGTCGTAGGCGGCGTAGGGGCCCTTGCCCTGCTTCAGCAGCGGAACGAAGTCGAACGGCTTGATCGCCGACCCGGGGTTGCGCGGCGTGTTGGCCCAGTCCACCTGGTCGGACTTGTCGTTCTCACCGCCGTAGTAGGCCTTCACCCCGCCTGTGTTCGGGTCGATGGCCACCAGCGCTTCGCGCAGGTTCTTCGGCTGGTCCTTCATCACCTCGCGCACGGTCTGCTCGGCCAGCGCCTGCGCGCGCTTGTTGATCGTGGTGTAGATCTTGTAGCCCTCGAGCCGAACCTTGTCCTCGGTGAAGCCGAGCGCGTTCAGCTCCTGTCGGATGCGCTCCTTGATGAAGAACCGCGGGCCAGTGAAGCCCTTGATCCGCCGCTCGCCGGAGACGATCTTCGGGAACTCGGCCTCGGCCGCCTGCTCCGGCGTCAGCCAGCCGTTCTCCTTCATCTGGCCGATGACGTAGTTCCACCGCCGCTCGGCGTACTCCCGGTTGTCGCCCCGGCTGGGCGCCTGGATGATGCCCGCCAGGTACGCGGCCTGGGACGGATTGAGCTTGTCCACGTCCTTGCCGAAGTAGGCCTGGGCGGCCGCCTGGACGCCGTACGCACCGCGCCCGAAGTAGATCGTGTTCAGGTAGGCGGTGATGATCTCGGACTTGGAGAGCTCGTTGCTCATCTTGAAGGCCTTGACGAGCTCCGTCCATTTCCGGGTCAGCGAGTAGTCGTCGTACCCGGTGGCCTGCTTGATGTACTGCTGGGTGATCGTCGACCCGCCGCCGACACCGCCGGTCAGCTGGTTACGCACGGCGCGCAGGATGCCCATGATGTCGAAACCCGAGTTGGTCTCGAACGTCTCGTCCTCCGCGGCGTAGACGGCCTTCTTCACCACTTCCGGGATCTGCTCCGGCTTGAGGATGACCCGGTTGCCGTCCTGCGAGTCGCGGCCCAGCAACGTGGTGCCGTCGGAGAAGTAGTAGTTGACCGTCTTCGACTGCGCGGCGATGATCTCCGCCGGCTTCGGGATGTCCACCAGGAAATAGGTGATGGCGAACGCCACGATGGGCACCACGACGAACACGCCGACGAAGCCGAACGCGAGCCTTTTGATCAACCGCCGCCTGCGCTGCTTGCGGGTCAGCTGCGGCTTGCCGTCACCCTCGTCGGCGTCGTCGGCGTCCGGCTCTGCACCGTCGGACTCGGCGACCATGGCGTTGATTCTGTCCTCGCCCGCCGGATCGTGCTGCTCGAAACCGCTGTCGTGATAGCGGTGGGTGAGCAGTTCCGGCTCCCTGGACGGGGCGATCCGGTAGTCCGCCTCGTCGATCGGCGGCAGCGTCTCGGTGGGACCGTCCGGATGAGCAGGCGACGGCCTGCGGGACGCGGCGGCGTAACCGGCCGCGGCACCGGCGGCAGCCCCTGCGGCAGCGGGACCTGCTTGCCGCGCGGGCGCTCCTTGTGGCTTGCGCGTGGCGTCGTCACGGCGCGGCGGCCTGCGCCGCATCGCGTTCGGGTCACGCGGCCGCTCCTGCCGCGGCGCGCTCGGCTCTCCCGC
>NZ_PKFA01000017.1:0-50905 GCF_002919275.1 Thermocrispum sp.
GAGATCAGGCAGCGGGCGTTGCGCCGCCGGTGGCCGGGTAGGGCACGATGACCGGTATGCAGCCATTGATCACTCCCGAGGACCTGGCCGTGCAGCTCGACGGTGACCAGCCGCCCGTCGTCCTCGACGTGCGCTGGCGGCTGGGCGGCCCACCCGGAGCGGACTCCTACGCCGAGGGGCACATTCCCGGCGCGGTGTTCGTCGACCTCGACAACGACCTGGCCGGGGAGCCGGGCGAAGGCGGCAGGCACCCATTGCCGGAGCCGGCCGCCCTGCAAGCGGTCCTGCAGGCCGCGGGAGTGCGTGCGTCGCGCCCGGTGGTGGCCTACGACGACGCGGACGGCTCGGTAGCGGCCCGTGCGTGGTGGCTGCTGCGCTGGGCCGGCCACCCGGCACCGCGCGTGCTGGACGGCGGTTACGCCGCCTGGCAAGCGGCCGGGCTGCCGGTGGAGTCCACGGTGCCGCAGCCCGAGCGGGGCGACTTCGTCGTGCGGCCGGGCCAGATGCCGGTGCTCGACGCCGAAGGGGCGGCGGAGCTGGCCCGGGAGGGCGTCTTGCTGGACGCGCGTGCACACGCGCGTTACACGGGCGAGACCGAGCCGGTCGATCCGCGTGCGGGACACATTCCGGGGGCGATCAACGCGCCGTTCAGCGAGCACGTCGGCGCTGACGGACGGTGGCGAGCACCCGAAGAGCTGGCCGCGCACTTTGCCGAGCTGGGCGTCGGCGACGACACACCGGTCGGGGCCTACTGCGGATCCGGGGTGACCGCCACCTCGGTGATCTTGGCGCTCGAGGTTGCCGGGCGAAGCGAACCGGCCGCGCTGTACGCCGGATCCTGGTCGCACTGGAGCCGGGACCCGCGGCGCCCGGTCGCCACCGGCGACCAGCCGGGCTGACTTCCAAGACGGCGCGGCGGTGCGGCGTGCCGCGAGGCGCGCACTGAAAAAGCGACTGGTCGATGGCTTCCCGGCACGTTCCGGTCTCGGGTTCGCACCCGGCTTGCCGTGTCGTGCTGGCCGGGCAGCTTCGGTTCGGTGGGACCGAGGTGCCGAAAGGTCCCTGGCAGCTGGGTCTCCTTGGACAACCGTCCGCCGGGATTCAGCTTGGCGCCGGGCTGCCGGGGGGCGGTTCCGGTTGCTGGGTTGCCGGGCGGGGGGAGCCTGCAGGGGCGGGGCCCGCGGGCTGCGTGGGATCGATGGGCGTCTGACAGCTGCGTCGCCTTCGGGAGGCGTTCGGCAGGCTGGTGGAGCGCGGGAGGCGTTCGGCGGATTGATGGCGCGCCGGGCGGTACCAGCGGCCTGTGGCTGCGGAATGGTGCTGGCAAGCACTCGGCGCGTTGAGGCGAACGGGCGGGCGGCTCAGGAAGCCTCCGGTAGCTGGATCGTCCCGGGCAGGCGTCCGGCGTTGTCGTGCCCGGGCAGCTCCGGCCGCGTCGTCCGGTGATCACACCTGCGGGTTCCTCGGGCGCGACAGATCGGTGGCCGGCCGGGAATAATCGCCGATATGTCGGCCAGTGAAGCCTCCCCCGCGGACATGGTCCCGGCCTCGGTCGTGTGGACCTCCGAGCTGCTCGAGTACGACTTGGGAGGCGATCACCCGCTGCATCCCGTCCGGCTCGACCTCACCATCCGGCTGGCCACCGAGCTCGGCGTCCTCGACGGCGTCCCCCTGCTGGTGCCGGACCGAGCGCCGGACGACGAGATCCAGCGAGCGCACGAGCCCGGCTACCTCGCCGCGGTCAAGGAGGCCCCGGAGAACGGCCCGAACCCCGGACGGGGCCTGGGCACGGCGGACAACCCGGTGTTCGACAACATGCACGAGTCGTCCGCGCTCGTGGTGGGCTCGTCGCTGCTGGCGGCCCAGCAGATCGCGGAGGGCCGCACCAAGCGAGCGGTCAACATCGCAGGCGGGCTGCACCACGCGATGGTGGGCAACGCGGCGGGGTTCTGCATCTACAACGACTGTGTGGTGGCGATCTCCTGGCTGCTGGACCACGGATTCGAGCGGATCGCCTACATCGACACCGACGTGCACCACGGCGACGGTGTGCAGGCCGCCTTCTACGACGACCCACGGGTGCTGACCGTGTCGTTCCACCAGCACCCGCTGACCCTGTGGCCGGGCACCGGGTACCCGTCCGAACTCGGGGAGGGCGCCGGTCACGGCTACGCGGTCAACGTGCCCCTGCTGCCCATGACCCGGGACGGCGACTGGCTGCGTGCGTTCGAAGCCATTGTGCCGGCGTTGCTGGCCGAGTTCCGTCCGCAGCTGATCGTCAGCCAGTGCGGAGTGGACTCGCACGTCGAGGACCCGTTGGCGGAGCTGGCGCTGACGGTCGACGGGCACCGGGAGATCTATCGCAGGATCCGACGGCTCGCCGAGGACTACGCGGACGGTCACTGGCTGGCGCTCGGCGGCGGGGGTTATCAGCTGGTCCGCGTCGTGCCGCGGTCGTGGACGCACCTGCTGGCCACCGCGCTGGACCGGGATCTGGCTCCCGAGACACCACTCCCGCAAGGCTGGTTGCGCATCGCCCGCCGCACCTCCCCGAACAGCCACCTGCCCACGACGATGTCCGACGGGGCGGACACCTCGTTCGAGCCGTGGGGTGGCGATGCCGACCGCCAGGTGGATGCGGCCATCGTGCAGGCGCGCCGGGCGGTCTTTCCGCTCCACGGTCTCGACCCCGACGATCCGAGGGATTGACGGCCATGACCGAGACACCGAACGAGCCGGCGGACACCGCCGGGCCGACACCGGACCCCGAGGCCACCGGGGCGGCCGATGCCGTCGCCCGAGGCGGCGTCGGCGAGGACACCGAACCGGCGAAGTCCGACGCCGCCGCCACCGGCGGTCAGGACGGCTCGAACAGCAGCGGATCCGGCGAAAAGCAGGCAGCTGAACGCTCCGCGGAGACCGCCAAGGGCGGTGACCACGCCGAGCGTCGCCACCGGCGGGCCAGCCAAGCGGAGCAGCCCGGTCCGCGCGACCCCTACGACTACCCGCGCAACTGGGAAGCCGACGTCGTCCTGTCGGACGGCGGGACGGTGCACATCCGGCCGATCGTCCCCTCGGACGCCGACGCCATCGTGGCGCTGCACGGCAGGCTCAGCGAGGAAACCCGCTACCTGCGCTACTTCGGCGCTTACCCCCGGATCCCGCCGAAGGACCTGGAGCGGTTCACCGTCGTCGATCACTACAACCGGGTCGCGCTGGTCGCGGTGCTCGGCGACGACGTGGTGGGCGTCGGGCGGTACGAGCGCATCGGGGAAGGCTCCCCCAACGCCGAGGTCGCCTTCGTCGTCGACGACGCCCATCAGGGGCGCGGCCTGGGGTCGATCTTGCTGGAGCACCTCGCCGCGGCGGCTGCCGAATGCGGCGTCGAACGCTTCGAGGCCGAGGTGCTCAGCGAGAACCGGGTGATGATGCGGGTGTTCACCGACGCCGGCTACCACGTCACGAAGGAGTACGAGTACGGCACGCTGCACCTGGAGTTCGACATCGACCCCACCGAGGAGTCGCTGGCCGTGGCGCGCGCCAGGGAACAGGCCGCCGAGGCGCGCAGCGTCCACAACCTGCTGCATCCGCGCTCGGTGGCGGTCATCGGTGCCTCCGCTGATCCGGGCAAGATCGGCTACGTCGTCCTGTCGAACCTGGTCAGCGCAGACTTCGCGGGAACGGTGTACCCGGTCAACGACAACCGGGAGTCGGTCCGGGGAGTCAAGGCCTACCCGAGCGTGGTGGACATCCCGGACGAGGTCGACCTGGCCGTGGTCGCGGTGCCCGCCGAGAAGGTGTTCGACGTCCTCGACGGCGCTCTGGAGAAGGGTGTCAAGGCCCTGGTGATCGTCTCGGCGGGCTTCTCCGAAGCCGGACCGCACGGCCTGCACGCCGAGCTCCAGCTGGTCGGGGAAGCCCGCGCGCACGGCATGCGCCTGGTCGGGCCCAGCGCACTCGGCGTGCTCAACACCGACCCGAAAGTGCGGCTCAACGCCACGCTGGCGCCCTGGATGCCGGGACGGGGCCGGACCGGATTCTTCTGTCAGTCCGGCGCGCTCGGAGTCGCGATCCTCGCCGACACGGCCAAGCGCGGCCTCGGCTTGTCGACGTTCGTGTCGGCGGGGAACCGGGCCGACGTTTCGGTGAACGACCTCCTGCAGTACTGGGAGACCGACCCGGCGACCGACACCGTCCTGCTGTATCTGGAGTCGTTCGGCAACCCGCGCAAGTTCGCCCGCTTGGCACGCCGCCTGGCCAGGAAGAAGCCGATCGCGGTGGTGCGTGCCGGGCGGCACGCCGTCAGCCGGGAGTTGGCCGCGGCGTCGGCGCAGGTCGACGAGGCCGCTGTGCAGGCGCTGTTCGAGCACGCGGGCGTCATCCGGGTCGACACACTGGCGCAGCTGTTCGACGTCGCCCTGGTGCTGGCGCACCAACCTCTGCCCCAAGGGCCGAGCGTCGCGATCGTGGGCAACTCGACTGCGGTCGGGGCGCTGGCCGCCGACACCGCGATGGCGCTCGGCCTCACGGTGGCGTACGACCCGGTTGACGTCGGACCGCAGGCGGGCCCCGAGGAGTTCGGTGCCGCGGTCCGGGATGCGGTTCGCGACCCCGACGTCGACTCGCTGGTGGTCGTGTGGGCGCCGCCGGTGTCCCAGGACGCCGCGCCCTACGCGGAAGCAGTCCGCAAGGTCGTGGGCGATGCGGACCAGCAGACCAAGCCGGTCGTGTCGACGTTCCTGGCCGTGGAAGGCGTGCCCGAGTCGCTGGCGGTCCGCTCCGAGGACGGCACCCCGACCCGCGGCTCGATCCCTTCGTATCCGACCCCGGAGCGCGCTGTGACGGCGTTGGCGCGCGTGACCCGGTACGCCGCGTGGCGGCAGCGGCCGTCCGGGTCGCTGGTGCGGCCCGAAGGGGTGCATCCGGAGCGTGCGCAGCAGGTCGTCCGGGAGATTCAGGCCGAGTCAGGGCGCACCGGCTGGCTGAGCGACGAGCAATGCATCGCACTGCTGGACTGCTACGGCATCGAGATCCTGCCGCACGAGCGGGTCGGTTCGGCCGACGAAGCGGTCGCCGCGGCCGAGCGGCTGGGGTACCCGGTGGCGGTGAAGTCGGTGGACGAGCGGCTGAGCAGGCGCCCGGACCTGTCCGGTGCCCGGCTGGATCTCATCGACGAGCGGCAAGTGCGCGCGGCCTATGCCGACTTGCAGCGGATCTCCGGTACACCGGGCGCGCTGGTGCAGCAGATGGCGCCGCGCGGCAGCTCCTGCGCGATCGGCCTGCAGGACGACCCGTCGTTCGGCTCGCTGGTCTCGTTCGGGCTGTCGGGCGTGCTGGGCGACCTGATCGGCGATCGCGCGTACCGGATCGTGCCGTTGACCGACATCGACGCGGCGGATCTGGTGCGGGAGCCGCGCTCGGCTGCGTTGCTGACCGGCTATCGCGGTGACGAACCCGCCGACCTCGGTGCGCTCGCGGACCTGGCGTTGCGCGTGAGTGCGCTGGCCGAGGACCTGCCGGAGATCAGGGAACTCAGCCTGGACCCGGTGATCGCCAACCCGGACGGTGTCGTCGTGGTGGCGGCCAAGGTCCGCATCGGCGATCCGCCCGCGCGGCCCGACACCGGGCCGCGCCGCTTGCCCTCGATCACCGAGCACGTCCGCTTCACCACGTCGGGACGGAACACGTGATCCGCCGCCCGTGCAACCCGGGACGGCGGTCGTTCCGTCCTGGAGGCATGAAGCACATGAAGTGGATGAACGCGATTGCCGGGTCGGCTGTGGTGGTCATGGTGCTCGCCGGATGTGGCGGCAACGGGGCCGGTGCTCCGGATTCCGGGGCGGGCGAGACGGCCGGTGGGGGGTCGTCGGCACCGGTGGCCGCACCGGGCACCAAGCCGGGCGACAAGCCCGCCTCGCCCGGCGGGACACCGGACGAGTCGGTGAGCCATCCCGCCGGGAAACCGGGTGCCGGCGCACCCGGCGCGGACCGGCCGAACGCGAGCCGGCCACCCGAGGGTGGGAAGGCGGTGCCCGCCAAACAGATCAAACCGGACGGCCTGCCCAAGGACCATCCCAAGAAGGCCGTGGTGAAGGGCACCACGCTGGCCATCGCCGCCCAGGAGGGCGGATGCGCCGTGGCCAGCGCGGAGCTGGGGAAGCAGACCGCGGCGCAGGTCGAGGTGACCGTGGTGCTGACCGAGCCCAAGGAACCTCGGATGTGCACCATGGACATTCGCTTCCCGTGGCTGACCGTCGAGCTGGACGAGCCGCTGGGGGACCGCACCGTCGTGCTGAAGTACGACAAGCGCAAGGCTTGATCCGCGGGAGAACGTGGACGGTGCGACAGGGGGCGGCCAGTACATGCCGGGGGACGGGCCGCCCCCTGTTGCGGGCTACCGCGCGTCCCGCGGGGGTTCCGGCGGCGCGGCGGAGCTGCGGCGGCAGGAAAAAGGCCCTTTATACGATCCCCCAACTGACATTGGCTGGGGAATTTTTCGCACAAACATGACGATCCCCCGGCCTCGGCGCGGCCGCGGGCCGCGGATGTGGTGGATGGTTGCGAGCGACTGAAGTGGTCGTCGCTCGCTGGCCGAGCTCGTGTCGTCGGGCGGGACCGTGCGGGCCGCCCCTGTCCTCACGCGTCGTGCCGAGCGAGCGCCGAGCGCTGGTAACAGCGATCAGTGTCACAGCTCGGCGGTGTCCTCGATCACTCTGAGCTACCGAATCGATCGAGAATCCCTGCTGTCGCCGCTGCCAGGATCGTTGCTCATTTTTCCGTTCTGACCTGGTAGTTCGACGTTGTTGTCAGGGCGACGACGCCATGACCGCCGGAATCACATGGTTAGTGCTTTCGTGTGAACGCCATCACGGTGTGTGTTTGCCGTCGCTGGTGCCGTCTCGTTACCGTCGCCTGGAACGTCACGGTTCGGTCACGGCATCGGTGTGTGGCTTGCGCCGGTGAACCGGGATCCCCGCTCGGTGTGGCCGGACCTTCCCCGAGACGTACAGGAAGGCCCATCCCCATGCGACGCAGGCGAGTTGTCGCCGCGGTCATTGCCGCGGGTGCACTGGCCCCCATCGCCCAGGCGCTCGGTTCCGAGCTGTCAGCCGAGCCCACCGCGGTGACGCTGCATTCACGCGCCACCCCACAGCCGAACACCGCGGCGGCGATGAAACGCGAGGAAGAACGGCGCGAGCACTTCGAGGAGCAACGACGGCACCTCGAGTGGCTGGCGGAGAAGCGCAAGCGCGCCAAGGCCAAAGCACGGGCGGAAGCTCGCGCCAAGGCGCGTGCCAAGGCCCTCGCCGACAAGCGCGCCGAGCAGAAACGGCAGGAACGGGCCAAGGCGCGGCAGGCAGCCGCGTCGCCCGAGTTCGTCAAGCCCACCACCGGAAGGCTGACGTCGGCGTTCGGTCCCCGGTCCGACGGCCAGCACGGCGGCATCGACGTGGCCAACGCACTGGGCACGCCGATCTACGCCGTCGCCGACGGCACCGTGGTGGAAGCCGGTCCGGCCAGCGGGTTCGGCAAGTGGGTGCGGATCAAGCACGACGACGGCACGGTGACCGTCTACGGCCACATGTTCGAGTTCTCCGTCCGGGCCGGTGAGCGGGTCGAGGCGGGCGAGCAGATCGCCGAGATCGGCAACAACGGCCAGTCCACCGGGCCGCACCTGCACTTCGAGGTGTGGCAGCACGGGTCGCAGAAGATCGACCCGCTGGCCTGGCTGAATCAGCACGGCGTCCGGCTCTGATCGACGGCAGCCCGCCAGCTGCGCCGATGCCTAGCCGAGGCCTGTCCCGGCTGCGCTGCCGGCCGTGAAGCGGCGTCCGGTCGTGCTGGTGGCAAGCAGCGAGTTCGGTGCCGCCCGCCGCGCACACTCCGGCACCGGTGGTGCCGGGTCCACCCACCGGACCCGGCACCACCGAGGTCGTCAGGAGCGGAACGAGATCTGCAGTACCGGCTCCGAGGTGTCCGCGAAGAAGTCGTTGCCCTTGTCGTCGACCACGATGAACGCGGGGAAGTCCTCGACCTCGATCCGCCAGACCGCTTCCATACCCAGTTCCGGGTACTCCAGGACCTCGACCTTCTTGATGCAGTCCTGGGCAAGGCGCGCGGCCGGGCCACCGATCGAGCCTAGGTAGAAGCCGCCGTACTTCTGGCAGGCCTGCACGACCTGCTTGGAGCGGTTGCCCTTCGCGAGCATCACCAGCGAGCCACCGGCGGCCTGGAACTGCTCGACGTAGGAGTCCATGCGGCCCGCCGTGGTCGGGCCGAACGAGCCGGACGGGTAGCCCTCCGGTGTCTTCGCCGGGCCGGCGTAGTACACCGGGTGGTCCCGCATGTACTGCGGCATCGGTTCGCCCGCCTCCAGCCGCTCGGCGATCTTGGCGTGTGCGATGTCCCTGGCCACCACCAGCGGGCCGGTCAGCGACAGCCGGGTCTTCACCGGGTACTTGGACAGCGTGGCGCGGATCTGATCCATCGGCTGGTTCAAATCGATCCGCACCACCTCGTCGGACAGTTCGTCCTCGGTCACGTCCGGCAGGAACCGAGCCGGGTCGCGCTCCAGCTGCTCGATGAACAGCCCGTCCGGGGTGATCTTCGCCTTGGCCTGCCGGTCCGCCGAGCAGGACACCGCGATGCCCACCGGGCAGGACGCCCCGTGCCGCGGCAGCCGGATCACTCGCACGTCGTGGCAGAAGTACTTGCCGCCGAACTGGGCGCCGATACCGAACTGCCGGGTCATCTCCAGCACCTGCTGTTCCAGCTCGACGTCGCGGAAGCCGTGCCCGAGCGGCGACCCTTCGCGCGGCAGCTCGTCCAGGTACCGGGCGCTGGCCAGCTTGGCCACCTTCAGGTTGTACTCCGCCGACATCCCGCCGACGACGATCGCCAGGTGATACGGCGGGCACGCCGCGGTGCCCAGCGAGCGGAGCTTGGCTTCCAGGAACGACGCCAGGCGCTTGGGGTTCAGCAGCGCCTTGGTCTCCTGGTACAGGAACGTCTTGTTGGCGCTGCCCCCGCCCTTGGCCATGAACAGGAACTCGTACGACGGCTCGCTGCCCGGCTTGTGGTACAGCTCGATCTGGGCGGGCAGGTTCGTGCCGGTGTTGCGCTCTTCCCAGAACGTCAACGGGGCCAGCTGGGAGTAGCGGAGGTTCAGCTCCTGGTAGGCCTCGAAGATGCCGCGAGTGAGTGCCCGCTCGTCGTCACCGCCGGTGAGCACCGTCTCGGTGCGCTTGCCGATGACGATCGCGGTGCCGGTGTCCTGGCACATGGGCAGCACACCGCCCGCGGAGATCGCCGCGTTGCGCAGCAGGTCCATCGCCACGAACCGGTCGTTGCCGCTGGCCTCCGGGTCGTCGACGATCGCGCGCAGCTGCGCCAGGTGCGACGTGCGCAGCAAGTGCTGGATGTCCCTGATCGCCGTCTTCGCCAGCGTCGTCAACGCCTGCGGGTCGACCTCGAGGAACGTGCGACCGGCCGCCTGCACCGTGCGTACCCCGTCGGCGCTGACCAAGCGGTACTCGGTGGTGTCCTCGCCCAGCGGCAGGACATCGGTGTACTCGAATGCGGTGGGAGAAGCAGTCACACGCCGAACTTACCGAAAGGTGCCGGGAAAAACGGAAGGCCGGGCCCACCCCGACCGGACCCGACCTTCCTGGGAACGCGAACCGGCTCGCGCCGGACGCGAGGCTCATGAGGCGCTTGTCACAACCATGCCATCCCCAAGGACGCTCCGCCCCCGGGGGAGGTTGCTTGCTGCCATGAGCAGCCTGCCGCGAGGACGGCGGCACGTCAACGCCGCCGTTCGAGTTCTGTGGATCTTCTCAGCTTCACTTTGCGTGACGTTCAGCTTGCGCGGGGCGTGGCCGCTCGGCCGACCGGGTTCAGCTGGCTCGGCGCTCGGTTCCGGTTCGGCCCGCCGGCGTGCGGCCCGGGCGGTGCCGGGGAATCGGCTGGCTCGGTTCGGGGGTCGGCGGATCGGGGCTTGCGGGTCGGGTCGAGTCGGCGTCGGGGAGCGGTCCGCGCGCCCTCGCCTGGGCGGTGTGCACCGGCCGACGCTCGGTCAAGTCGTCTCCTGGCCGGTGCGCGTGGGCATCGAGCCGTGCGCTGGTGGCGACTGAGCACGCGCGAACAGACGCCGGGCGGTGGTGTCGCGTTGCTGCTTCTGGTCGCTGCGGTCGGACTGTTCCGGCGTTGGCCCGTTCCTGCTTGTGCGGGCGTCATGCCGCCCACGCACGGCCGCGGTCACTGGCGAACGGCCCGTCCCTGCTTGTGCGGGCGCCATGACGGTCCTGGTCATGGGGCGCGGCGCCGGTGACCATCGCGTGGGACGTGGGCGGTTTCGGCCCTCGAACCGGGCTGGACTGACACCCGGGCAGTGGCCTGCTCGGCGCTCGACGGCTCGTGTTCACGCACGCAGAGTGCGCCGCCTGCTCGCGTTCGGTTGAGCGGTGCCGCAGCGCCCAGTCACTCCGCGCTGGTCGTGGCTGGGCGCGTTCTGGTGGTCGGGATGGTACGCGCTTGGCTGCTTGCGTCCGGGTGGAGCCGGTTCCACCACGCTGCCCGCCGAAGAGCCGCGCCGGGGGCTGCGGCTGGGGCATTCGAGCCGGGCTGTGCCGACGTGTGAGCAGCCGCTTGTGTCGAGTTGCACTCGGACGGCCAGAGCTCAGCAGGCGGCGCGCGTGGTCGGCCGCGCGCATCCGGGTGGCGCTCCGGGGCTGCTGTCCCGGAGGTCGCCGGTTCGTGTCGTCCGCGCGCTTTCGGATGGCGCCGCGGGCAAACCGGCTCGGCTCGATGCCGACCCGGGCCGAGCGGGCTCGGCCTGCCTTGCGCCGGGCCGAGCCCATCCAGGTCGTCCGCTCACCACGGGTCAGCTCCATCGGAGCCCACCTGCTCGGCTCCCGCTCGGCCGTTCGCGGTGCGGGTGCCTTGCGTCCGGCCCCGAGGTTCGTTGCCCGTGTGCTCAGCTGGCGTAGGCGCGCAGCCGCTCGGCCCGCTCGCCCTGCCGCAGCTTCGACATGACCTCGCGCTCGATCTGCCGGACCCGCTCCCTGGACAGGCCGAAGTGCTTGCCGATCTGGTCCAGCGTGCGCGGCTGACCGTCGTCGATGCCGTAGCGCAAGCGGATGACGTTCTGCTCCCGCTCGTCCAGCGTGGCCAGCACCCGGCGCAAATCGTCCTGCAGGATGCCGGAGATCACCGCCGACTCGGCGTCGGTGGCCTCGGCGTCCTCGATGAAGTCGCCCAGCGGGGCGTCCTCCTCGGTGCCGACCGGCATGTCCAGGCTCACCGGGTCGCGCGCGTGGTCGAGCAGCTTGGCGACTTTGTCCTCCGGAATGCCGGACTCGGCGGCCAGCTCCTCGTTGGTGGCTTCGCGGCCCAGCTTCTGGTGCAGGTCGCGCTTGATCCGCGACAGCTTGTTCACCTGTTCCACCAAGTGCACGGGCAGTCGGATGGTGCGCCCCTGGTCGGCCATGCCGCGGGTGATCGCCTGCCGGATCCACCACGTGGCGTACGTGGAGAACTTGAACCCCTTGGTGTAGTCGAACTTCTCCACCGCGCGGATCAGGCCCAGGTTGCCCTCCTGGATCAGATCCAGCAGCGGCATGCCGCGGCCGGTGTACCGCTTCGCCAGCGACACCACCAGGCGCAGGTTGGCCTCCAGCAGGTGGTTCTTGGCCTGCTGGCCGTCGGCGACCAGCGCCTTCAGCTCGGCACGGCGCTCGTCGCTGAGGTCCTCCTCGGTGTCCAGCACGTGCTGGGCGAACACCCCCGCCTCGATCCGCTTGGCCAGCTCAACCTCGTCGGCAGCGGTCAGCAACGCCGTTTTTCCGATACCGTTGAGGTAGACGCGCACCAGATCCGCGGAAGGGCCCTGGGCGTCCAGATCGGGCTCCTGCCCGCGCTCGTCCTGGGTGGGAAGCACGGCGATCTGGGCGTCGGAGTCCGGGTACGCGTCGCTCCGGCGCTCGAGTGTCGGTGCGGACATCACTGCCTCCCCTTGGCTGGCTTGCGTCCCCGCGGTCGTGACCACGGGAGAAGGACTTCGGCTGGTAGCCGGACATTCATCTCAACGTCGGCGCCCGCCGAAAAAGTTCCCGAGGCAAACGATCCGACGGCGTCTCACGCTGTGGTTTGCCGCACGCGGTCTCGAGCAAACTTCAGGTTCGGTCAGGTAACCGGGATCACGTCTCCACCAGGACCGTGAACGGTCCGTCGTTGACGCTGCTGACCTGCATCATCGCGCCGAACCGTCCGGTGGCCACGGTCGCGCCCCTGCGGCGCAGCTCGTCGACGACTACGCCGACCAGGTGTTCGGCATGCTCCGGCCGGGCGGCAGCGACCCACGACGGACGGCGGCCCTTGCGGGTGTCGCCGTACAGCGTGAACTGGCTCACCACCAGCAGCGGCGCGCCGGTCGACGCGCACGACTGCTCGTCGCGCAGGATGCGCAGCTCGTGCAGCTTGCGCGCCATCCGTTCGGCGTTGGCCACTCCGTCGTCGGTGTGCACGCCGAGCAGGACCAGCAGGCCGGGCTCGCGGATCTGGCCGACGACTTCGCCGTCCACCGTGACGCTCGCTTCCGTGACGCGGGCCGCCACTGCCCTCATGACGCTTCCTCCGCGGGTTCGAGCATGCCGTGCAGGACCAGCTGCCGGGCCATGGCCGCCGCAGCGGCCGCCAGCCGGTCCGGTTCCTCGCCGTGTGCGGCGGCGAGCAGCGCGACGAGATCACCGAGCGGAAGGTGTCCTCGGCACCCGGCGAGCAGCGCGGCCGCCAGCTCGTCGATCTCGTGCTGCCATCCCGGCCCGTCCGTGCGGTGCAGCCGCCGGATCGTCGTCGACCAGCCCTCGTCGCAGGCACGCGCAATGGACTCCAGCACCACCGAGCCTGCCACGCGCAGCCGTTCCCGCAGCAGATCGGGGTGCTCGCGGAGCCACTGCACCCGGTCCAGCCATGCGGCCGCCTCCGCGCCCAACGGATCGTCGAACGCCTGGCGCAGGTCTTCACAGACCACGGTCGGCTCTGCGTCCGTGCGGCGCAGCGTGACGAAGCCGAAGCCGACGCCCACGACCCGGTTGGCGGTGAAGTAGTCCAGCCAGGCCGCGGCCTTCCTGCCGCCTTCCGGTGACCGTGGGTCGATCCCGGCGTCGCGCAGCCAGGTGCCCACGTACAGCGCCGGATCGGCCACGTCACGCTGCACGATCCAGGCGTCGACGCCCGGGGGCAGCCACGAGGCCACGCGCTCGGTCCAGTCCTCGCCTTCGCGGTGCAGCCACGAGGCCAGCAAATGCCCGGTGCCGCCCGGTGCGAGGTGCCGCGGCAGCGACCGCACGACCAGCGCGCTGGCCGCGTCCCCGCCGAGTCCCGAGTCGCGGTAGGTGTAGTCGACCGCCGGCGGGCCGACGACGAACGGGGGATTGCACACCACCATGTCGAACTCGCGCCCGCGCACCGGCTCGAACCACTCGCCGTGCAGCAGCTCGACGTCGAGCCGATTCAGCCGGAAGGTCGCCTCGGCGAGCGCGACGGCCCGCGGCGAGACGTCCGTGGCGGTCAGCCGCTCCGCGTGCGTGCTGGCGTGGAGCGTCTGCACGCCGTTGCCGGTGCCGACATCCAGCACGCTGCCGACCGGGCGGCGGATGGTCGCCCGGACCAGGCTCAACGACGCTTGACCGACTCCCACGACGTGATCCCGCCGGGTGTTCCTGCCCCGTCCGCGCTGCGCCTGGTCGACATCGGAGATCACCCACCACGAGTGCTTGTCGTCGCCGTGCGGCCGGATGTCCAGTCCTGCCCGCAGGCCGTCGCCGTGCGGTTCGAGCACGCCCAATTCGACGGCGGCGTCCACCCCGAGCGGCTGGAACACCCGCTCCAGGCAGGCCACCGGTTCGGTGTCGCCGAGCAGGAACACCCTGATCAGCGTGCCGAGGTCGCCGGCATCGCGGCTGGCCCGGCGGGCAGGCTCCGGCTCGTCCCTGCTCAGTGCGGCGTGCGCGTGGTCACCGAGCGCCGCCAGCACACCGTCGGTGTGGTATCCGCATCGCAGGAAGACCTCGCGCAGGCGATCGCAGTCGGTGGGGGAGAACGAAGGTGGTCGTTCCACGACTGGAATCGTGCCATGCGCCGATCACCCCCGAGCAGGCAAGCGCAGGCGCGCGGCGGCTCGAGGTCACGCCGTGCGGGAGGGTGGTCGCCTGCCGCCGCGCGGCACGGTGCAG
The DNA here is from genome assembly GCF_002919275.1 of Thermocrispum sp. NCBI lineage: Bacteria > Bacillati > Actinomycetota > Actinomycetes > Pseudonocardiales > Pseudonocardiaceae > Thermocrispum > Thermocrispum sp. The sequence continues at coordinate 14,235 of NZ_PKFA01000017.1, forward strand.
GATCGGGAAGGTTCGTCGCGCGAGTTGGTCCGCCGAGGGTGACGCCGGGTGCCATCGGTGGGACGATGTCACGAGGAGGTGGTCTGCCGTGGGCAACACCGACCGCGCAACCGACCGTCCGGTGTTGATCACCGCGGCCGCCAGGTCCCTCGACGAGGAATTCGCCGCGCGGAAGCGCAAGTACATCATCATGATGTCCTGCCGGTTCCCGTGCCTGGTGCTGGCCGGGATCTTCTACCACACGTGGTGGCTGGCGCTGCTGTTCATCCTGCTGTCGGTGCCGCTGCCCTGGGTCGCGGTGCTGATCGCCAACGACCGGCCGCCGCGCAAGGCGGAGAAGATCGCTCGCTTCCGGCGCGCACCACGGGCCATCGAAGCCGCCGAACACCGGGTCATCGACGGCTGACCGGCGACAGCGCAGGCCATGGGCGGCGTGCCGTCGCACGCGGTCCGCAGGCGACTCCGCGGGTTCCTGACGGGTGCGCAGTCACTGACGGTTGTACTGCCCGCCCTGCTGGGCCGGCTCGTCCTTGGCGATGCCTTCCCGCATCTCCGCGATCAACGACGCGACCACGGCCTTGAGGCTGCCGTTGTGCTCCCGCGCCACCGCACGCTGCCGCTGGTAGCTCGCCCCGTAGCGGAGGATCGTCTCCACCCCGGCCAGCTCGTTCTCGCAGCGCAGCTTGCGCGCGGTGGGTTCCAGCTGGTTCAGCAGCTCGACCAGCGACTCGGTGACCAGTTTCTCGTCGCCCGCGGCATTGAGGATGACGATGGCGTCCATGCCGTAGCGGGCGGCACGCCACTTGTTCTCCTGCACGTGCCACGGCGGCATGGTGGGGATCTCCTCGCCGTTGTCCAGCCGGGTGCTCAGGTCCTCCACCAGGCACTGGGTCAGCGCCGCGATCGCGGTGACCTCCTCCAGGGTGGGCACGCCGTCGCACACCCGCTGCTCGACGGTGCCCAGGCGCGGCGACGGCCGGATGTCCCAGCGGATCTCGGTGATGTCGTCGATCACGCCGGTGATGAACATGTCCTCGACGTAGGACTCGAACTCCGACCACTCGGCGAACTGGAACGGCAGGCCCGCCGTGGGCAGCTGCTGGAACATCAGCGCTCGGTTGGAGGCGTACCCGGTGTCCTCGCCGCCCCACCACGGCGACGAGGCGGACAGCGCCTGCAGGTGCGGTGCGTAGTTGAGCAAGCCGTCCAGGATCGGCAACGCCTTCGCCTTGTGCTCGATCCCGACATGGATGTGCACGCCGTAGATCAGCATCTGCCTGCCCCACCACTGGGTGCGCTCGATCAGTTTGGCGTACCGCTCCTTGTTGGTGACCTTCTGCTGGTACCAGGCGGCGAACGGGTGGGTGCCCGCGCAGAACAGCTCCACGCCGAGCGGGTCGGTGACCTTGCGGACCAGCTCGAGCGACTCGGTCAGGTCCTCGGCGATCTCCGCGACGGTGTCGCACACCCCGGTGATGATTTCCACGGTGTTCAACAGCAGTTCCTGCTTGACCTTGGGGTGCTCGTCCATGCCCGGCTCGCACACCTCGGACAGGATGCGTTCGGCGACCGACGCGAGCTCACCGGTGCGCCGCTCCACCAGGGCCAGCTCCCATTCGGCTCCCACGGTGGATCGGCGGGACGGGGCGAAGTCGATGCGCATGACCACCTACACCTGAGCGCCGGTGGACGGGTCGGATCCCGGCGGGCGGTTGTCGTCGCGGGCGCGCAGCAGCGCCAGGCCGAGGCCGGCCGCCAGCGCCAGGATGCCCAGCGGGGTGCCGAGCACCGGGGTCATGCCGACCAGCCCTGGCGCGATCAGCAGCACCAGCCCGATGACGAAGAACAGCGCGACGACGAGCATCGCCCTGGACGGCCGCGGCAGCGGGGGCGGTTCCGGCGGGACGTAGTGTTCGTCGTCGTCGTCCAGCGGGTCCAGCGGTTTGCCGGACAGCATCAGCTCGTCCCAGCCGACGCCGGAGCCCGCGCGCCAGTCCGACGAGGGCCGCACGACGGGTTCGTCCTGCTCGCCGTCTGCCCTGCGGGCCTGCTCGGCCGCCTCCGCGGTCGCACCGAGACCTTCCGCGCGCAGCTCGGCCACGAGTTCGTCGAAGATGGCGTCGACGTCGTCCTGACCGTCCGGGCCGTTCCCCGTCTTGCTCACCCCACCATCGTCGCACGCCACGGCGCACCGTGGGACCACCGACGGCGCGGGAATCTCCAGGAATACTGACATCGTGGGTAGCCGGCAGGCTGCTGATCTGTCGCCTGCCGTACACCGCGCGTTATCGTCCTTTACGTGATCGCCGACGACGTTCGGAAGGCGGGTGGACAGTGTTCTACTGGCTGCTGAAGTACGTGTTGCTCGGACCGATCCTGCGCGCGTTCTGGCCGACCAAGGTCGTCGGCAGGCAGCACATTCCCGACCGTGGTGGCGCGATCCTGGCCAGCAACCACCTGGCCGTCGTCGATTCGTTCTTCCTGCCCGCACGGATCAAGCGGCGGGTCTACTTCCTGGCCAAGAAGGAGTACTTCACCGAAAAGGGCCTCAAGGGCTGGTTCAAACGGTGGTTCATGACGGCCACCGGGCAGCACCCGATCGACCGGTCCGGCGGCGACGCGGCGCGCGCCGCGCTGGAGACCGGGGTGCGCCTGCTGCGCCAGGGCAAGCTGCTCGGCGTCTACCCGGAAGGCACCCGTTCCCCGGACGGCAGGCTGTACAAGGGCAAGACCGGGGTGGCGCGGATGGCACTGGAGGCGAAGGTGCCGATCATCCCGGTGGCCATGATCGGCACCGACAAGGTCAACCCGATCGGGTCGAAGATGTGGTGGCCGCGGCGCATCGAGATCCGCATCGGCAAGCCGCTGGACTTCTCGCGTTACTACGGCCTGGCCGGTGACCCGTTCGTCGAGCGGTCGATGACCGACGAGTTGATGTACGCCCTGATGGAACTGTCCGGTCAGGAGTACGTCGACGTCTATGCTGCGACCGTCAAAGGGCTCACCTTCTCCTCCGGCCGCGGCAAGGCGGCAGGTGAGTCCCGCGCGGTCGGCGAACGGCAGGGCGAACCGGGAGAGCCGGTGCGCCAAGGCTGAACCGGCGCGGCGCGGGCCGGTTGGGTGGGGTGCAGCCTGTCCGTGCTGCCGTGACTGACCTGGATGAGGGCTGAAAGACGATGCGGTTCTTCTACGACACCGAGTTCATCGAGGACGGGGTGACCATCGACCTCGTCTCCATCGGTGTGGTGGATGAGCACGGACGGGAGTTCTACGCCGTCTCCACCCAGTTCGACCCGGCCAGGGCAGGCCCGTGGGTGCGCGAGCACGTGCTGCCGAAACTGCCCCCGCCGAACCACGAGGCGTGGCGCAGCCGCGAGCAGATCAAGGAGGACCTGCTGGCCTTCATCGGCACTCCGCGGGACGGAGTGCAGTTGTGGGCCTGGTACGCCGCCTACGACCACGTCGCTCTCGCGCAGCTGTGGGGCGCCATGCCGCAGCTTCCCCGGGTGCTGCCCCGGTTCACCAGGGACCTGCGGCAGCGCTGGGAGGACCTGGGCAAACCGGACCTGCCGGACCCGCCGCCGAACGCGCACGACGCCCTCGCCGACGCCAGGCACAACCTGGCCCGCTGGCGCCGGATGGAGGAGGTCCGCTGTCGGCGCGGCCTCGGCATGGGCTGATCGGCCCAGCCGCCTGGCCGGATCGGCGGATCTGCCCCTTCGTCCCTCCTGCCCCGCCCGCTCGGCTCCGCTACGGTGGGTCGGTGAATCGGTTCAGCTACCGCTCGGTACGCTGGCGACTGCAACGATGCAGTGATGGACGTCACGGCCGCGGTCGCGGCGGATTTCGGAGGACAGATGCGTGTTGGTGTGCTGACCGGCGGCGGTGACTGCCCGGGCTTGAACGCGGTCATCCGCGCGGTGGTCCGGAAGGGGATCGAAAAGCACGGGTGGGACATCGTCGGCTTCCGTAACGGCTGGGCAGGCCCGGTGACCGGGGACAGCCGTCCGCTTGGCCTGGCCGACGTGGAGGACATCCTCGCCCGCGGCGGCACCATCCTCGGGTCGTCGCGGACCAACCCGTACAAGGACGACAGTGTCGACAAGATCCGCGCGACGCTGCGCGACCAGGGCGTGGACGCCCTCATCGCGATCGGTGGCGAGGACACCCTCGGCGTGGCCAAGCGGCTCACCGACGACGGGATCAACGTCGTCGGGGTGCCCAAGACGATCGACAACGACCTGGACGCAACCGACTACACGTTCGGCTTCGACACCGCGGTGCACATCGCGACCGAGGCCATCGACCGGCTGCGCACCACCGCGGAGTCGCACCACCGGGCGCTGGTGGTGGAGGTGATGGGCAGGCACGCGGGCTGGATCGCGCTGCACTCCGGCCTGGCAGGCGGGGCGAACGTGATCCTGGTGCCGGAGAAGCCGTTCAGCGTGGACAAGGTGGTCGAGTGGGTGCTCCGCCGGTTCGAGCGGGAGTACGCGCCGATCATCGTGGTGGCCGAGGGCGCCGTGCCGGAGGGCGGCAAGGAAGTGCTGCACTCCGGGGAGCGGGACGCGTTCGGCCATGTCCGGCTGGGCGGTGTCGGCCAGTGGCTGGCCGAGGAGATCGCCGATCGGACCGGCAAGGAGTCGCGCGCCGTGGTGCTCGGCCACACTCAGCGCGGCGGCACGCCCACCGCCTACGACCGGGTGCTGGCCACCCGGTTCGGGCTGCACGCCGTGGATGCAGTGGCCGACGAGGACTGGGGCACCATGGTCGCGCTGCGCGGCACCGAGATCGTCCGGGTGAAGCTGTCCGAGGCGACCGCGAAACTCAAGACCGTCCCGTTGGAGCGCTACGCCGAGGCGGAGGTCTTCTTCGGCTGATCACGGCCCGGTCCAGGCCCGATCCCGATCCGGTTCCGGTTCTGCCACGGCCCGGTCGCGCGGTACGGCGTGGCCGGGCCGTTCGCCGTGCCCGGCCGCCGTCCGTCCGCCCGGCCACGCTGCTGCGCTGCCGCCTGCCGTGGTGCCGCGCCGTGCCGTGGCGCGAATCGCCGGAGGGGCCAGCCCGAGCCGGGCGCCGTGAGCCCCACGGGTAACCTTCGGCCCGTGTCGCGCAGCTCTCCTGGCCCCACGCCCGGCCGTCGTCCCAGCCGGACGACGCCGATGCCGTTGACGACCCTGCTCGCCAGGGCCGACGGCAGGCTGATCGCCGACCACGACGCGATGGACACCGTGGTGACCGGAACGACGCTGCGGGCCCACGAGGTCCGCCCCGGCGACCTGTTCGCCGCGGTGCCGGGGTCGCGCGCGCACGGCGCGGACTTCGCCGGCGAGGCGCTGGCCGCGGGTGCCGTCGCCATCCTCACCGACGAGGAAGGCGCGGCCCGGCCCGCCGTGGCCGACGCCGGGGTGCCGATCCTGGTCCATCCCGAGCCGCGTGCCGTGCTGGGGGAGGTGGCGGCGTGGATCTACGGTGAGCCGTCGCTGCGGCTGGCCGTGCTGGGCATCACCGGCACGTCGGGCAAGACCAGCACGGCGTACCTGGTCGAGTCCGGCCTGCGCGCCGCGGGCCTGACCACCGGCCTGATCGGCACGGTGGAGACCAGGGTGGCGGGCGAGGTGCTGCCCAGCTCGTTCACCACCCCGGAAGCGCCGGACCTGCAAGCGCTGTTCGCGGTGATGGTCGAGCGGGGCGTCACCCACTGCCCGATGGAGGTCTCCAGCCACGCGCTGGCCATGGGCCGGGTCAACGGCACCAGGTTCACCGTCGGCGCGTTCACCAACCTGTCGCAGGACCACCTGGACTTCCACCACAACATGTCGGACTACTTCGCGGCCAAGGCCAAGCTGTTCGACGGCCGGTCGACCACCGAAGTCGTCGTGGTGGACAGCGAGTGGGGACAGCGGCTGGTGACTCCGCAGACGATCACCGTCGCGCTGGATGCCGGTTCGGGCGCGATCTGGACCGCCACGGACCTGATGACCTCGCCGACCGGGCAGCAGACGTTCACCATCCACGGACCGGACGGCCTGCAGCTGGCCGCGCAGCTGCCCATGCCCGGGGAGTTCAACGTGGCGAACGCGCTGGTCGCCGCGGCGATACTGCACGCGGTCGGGGTTGAACCGCAGCACATCCGGCGCGGCCTGGCCGAAGTGCAGGTGCCCGGCCGGATGGAACGCATCGACGTCGGCCAGCCGTTCACCGCGGTGGTCGACTACGCGCACAAGCCGGCCGCGGTGGCCCAGGCGCTCGACGCGCTGCGGGCCAGGACCACCGGTCGGGTGATCACGGTGCTGGGCTGCGGCGGCGACCGGGACCGGGGCAAGCGGCCGCTGATGGGGGAGGCGGCGGCGCGGCGCAGCGACGTGCTGATCGTGACCGACGACAACCCACGGAGTGAGGACCCGGCGGCCATCCGCGCGGCCATGCTGCAAGGGGCGCGTGCGGTGCCCGCCGAGCATCGTGGTGAGATCACCGAGATCGCCGACAGGGCGAAGGCGATCCAGCACGCCGTGTCGCTGGCGCGTCCCGGCGACGTGGTGTTCGTCGGCGGCAAGGGCCACGAGACCGGCCAGGAGATCGCGGGTGAGATCCACCCGTTCTCGGACCGGGACGAACTCACCGCGGCATTGCGAGGAGTAGTGCAGTGATCCCGTTGACCTTGGCCGCCGTGGCGGAGATCGTCGGCGGCCGGCTTCACCGTGCCTCCGGGGACGAAGTCGTCACCGGGAGCGTGGAGTTCGATTCCCGCAAGGTGACCACCGGTGGCCTGTTCGTCGCGCTGCCCGGCGAGCGGGTGGACGGCCACGACTTCGCAGGCCAGGCGGTGGCCGCGGGCGCGGCGGGCGTGCTGGCCGCCCGCGAGGTGGACGCCCCGGCGGTGATCGTGCCGCCTGCGCGGCCCGGTTCGCACCGCGGATCGGTGGCGCTCGCCGGGGACACCGACGGATCCGGCGCCGCCGTGCTGCAGGCGCTCGGGCTGCTGGCCAGGCACGTGGTGGACGCGCTGACGCCGGGCGGGCTCACCGTCGTCGGGGTGACCGGCTCGTCCGGCAAGACGTCCACCAAGGACCTCATCGCGCAGCTGCTGGAGCCGATGGGCCCCACGGTGGCGCCGCCCGGCTCGTTCAACAACGAACTGGGGCACCCGTGGACGGTGCTGAAGGCCGACCACTTGACCAAGCACCTGGTGCTGGAGATGTCCGCGCGGGGGACCGGGCACATCGCGCATCTGGCCACCATCGCGCCGCCGCGCATCGGCGTGGTGCTCAACGTCGGCACCGCGCACGTGGGCGAGTTCGGCTCGCGGGAAGGCATCGCGCAGGCCAAGGGCGAGCTGCCCGAGGCACTGCCCGCGGCGGCCGGCGACGGCGCCGGAGGCGTCGCCGTGCTGAACGCCGACGACCCGCTGGTGGCGGCGATGGCCGAGCGCACCGCGGCCAGGGTGGTCCTGGTCGGCGAGTCACCGGCGGCACACGTGCGCGCCGAGCAGGTCCGGCTCGACGAGCTGGCTCGTCCCTCGTTCCGGCTGGTGACCGAGCACGGGCAGGCCGACGTGCGGCTGCCGCTGCACGGCGAGCACCAGGTGGGCAACGCGCTGGCCGGTGCCGCCGTGGCGCTCGAACTGGGGGCATCGCCGGAGGAGGTCGCCGAACGGCTGGGCGGGCTGCAGCTCCGGTCCCAGCAGCGCATGGCGGTCACCACCCGGCCGGACGGCGTGGTGGTGCTCAACGATTCCTACAACGCCAACCCCGAGTCGATGCGGGCCGCGTTGAAGGCGCTGGCGTCGATGAGCCGGGGCCGCCGGTCGTGGGCGGTCCTCGGTGAGATGGCCGAGCTGGGGGACGCTAGCGTGTCCGCGCACGACGAGATCGGTCGGCTCGCGGTGCGGCTGAACATCTCCCGGCTGGTGGTGGTCGGCGAACGGGCGGCACCCATGCACCACGGCGCGAGCCACGAGGGATCGTGGGGTGACGAGTCGGTGCTGGTGCCGGACACCGCGGCGGCGATCGAGCTGCTGCGCCGCGAGCTCGAGCCGGGCGATGTCGTGCTGGTGAAAGCGTCCAATGCGGCGGGTCTCGGCGTCGTGGCCGACGCGTTGCTGGACCCGGCTGGTGCGAAAGGTGCAACCGCGTGATCAGCATCCTGATTGCGGCTTCGATCGGCCTGCTGGTGTCGATCCTGGTGACGCCGTATCTGATCCGTGTCTTCGCCAAGCAGGGCTTCGGACAGGAGATCCGGGAAGAGGGCCCGGAGGGGCACAAGTCCAAGCGCGGCACACCGACCATGGGCGGGGTGGCGATCATCCTGGCGATGCTGGCGGGCTACTTCGCCGCGCACGGCATCCGCTGGGTGACCGGGGGCACCCCGGGCCCGACGGTGTCCGGGCTGTTGGTGCTGTTCCTGGCCACCGGGCTGGGCCTGGTGGGCTTCCTGGACGACTTCATCAAGATCCGCAAACAGCGCAACCTGGGCCTGAACAAGACCTCGAAGCTGATCGGCCAGTTCGTGGTCGCGGTCGCCTTCGCCGTGCTGGCCATCCAGTTCCCGGATTCCGAGGGACTGACCCCGGCGTCGCTGCACCTGTCCGACGTGCGGGACATCGCGCTGATCACGTTCCCGCTGCCGGTCTTCATCGTGTTCTGCTACCTGCTCATCTCGGCGTGGTCGAACGCGGTGAACTTCACCGACGGGCTGGACGGCCTGGCCGGTGGTGCCTCGGCGATGGTGCTGGGCACCTACGTGGTCATCTCGTTCTGGCAAGCCAGGCTCTCCTGCCAGGCCGAACCCCAGGTCGGCTGCTACGACGTGCGTGACCCGCTGGACCTGGCCGTGGTGGCGGCCGCCGCGGCGGGCGCGTGCATCGGCTTCCTGTGGTGGAACGCCGCGCCCGCCAAGATCTTCATGGGCGACACCGGCTCGCTGGCGCTCGGCGGCCTGGTCGCCGGGCTGTCGGTGACCACCAAGACCGAGTTGCTGGCCATCGTCATCGGCGGCCTGTTCGTGGTCGAGATGCTGTCCGTGGTGGTGCAGATCGCGGTGTTCCGCACCACCGGGCGGCGGTTGTTCCGCATGGCGCCGTTCCACCACCACTTCGAGCTGGCCGGGTGGGCGGAGACCACGGTCATCATCCGGTTCTGGCTGCTCGCCGGGATCTGCTGCGGCCTCGGCCTCGGCCTGTTCTACAGCGAGCAGCTGAGCGTGCTGGGTGGCTGACGTGGTCGACGCCGTGATCAGCGAGCTGGCCGGCCGGAAGGTGCTGGTGGCCGGAGCCGGGGTCACCGGGCGGTCGGTGGCCGATGCGCTCACCGAAGCCGGAGCGCACGTGACGGTCACCGACGCCGACGCCGGGCGGCTCGGCGGGCTGGCCGACACCGGGGCCACCCTCGTGCCGGCTCTGGCCGAGCCCCCCGAGGGCACCGACCTGGTGGTGACCAGCCCGGGGTGGCGGCCGGAGTCGCCGCTGCTGGTGGCCGCCGCGCAGGCGGGCATCGAGGTGATCGGCGACGTGGAGCTGGCCTGGCGGATCGGCCAGCGGCAGGCCAGGCCCCCGGTGTGGCTGGCGGTGACCGGCACCAACGGCAAGACCACCACGGTCGGGATGCTCGAGGCGATCCTCAAGGCCGCCGGGGTGCACGCGGTGGCGTGTGGCAACGTCGGGTTCGCGGTGCTGGATGCGGTCCGGGCCGGATACCACGTGCTGGCGGTCGAGCTGTCCAGCTTCCAGCTGCACTGGTCGTCCTCGCTTGCCCCGCGCGCGTCGGTGGTGCTCAACGTCGCCGAGGACCACATCGACTGGCACGGCGACATGGCCGCCTACGCGGCCGCGAAGGGCCGCATCCACGCCCGGTCGGACGTGGTGATCTACAACGCGCAGGACGCCACGTCGGTGTCGGTGGCCGTCGACCATGCCGGTGCGGAGGCCAAGCGGGTCGGTTTCAGTCTGAACAGTCCGCGCCCGTACGAGGTCGGCGTGGTGGAGGACCTGCTCGTGGACCGCGCGTTCGTGCCGGACCCGATCCGGGCCGCCGAGGAGCTGGCGACGCTGGCGGATGTCCGCCCGCAGGGGCCGCACAACGTGGCGAACGCGTTGGCGGCAGCGACGCTGGCACGCGCCTACGGTGTACCGCCGGAAGCGGTGCGGGACGGCTTGCGTGCCTACCAGCCGGGCGCCCACCGGGCCGTGGAAGTGGCCGAGATCGACGGCGTCCGGTACATCGACGACTCCAAGGCCACCAACCCGCACGCGGCCGCGTTCTCGCTCGCCGCGCACCGCAGCGTCGTGTGGATCGCCGGCGGGCTGCTCAAAGGCGCCTCGGTGGACCAGCTGGTCGCCGACGTGGCCGAACGGCTCCGCGGGGTGGTGCTGATGGGCGCCGATGCCGACGTGATCGGCACTGCTCTTGCCCGACACGCGCCGGATGTCCCGGTCACCAGGGTGACTTCGGGTCACGATGAGCCCATGACCGCTGCGGTGGAGGCTGCGCGTGGGCTGGCGCGCTCAGGTGATGTCGTGTTGCTTGCTCCCGCTGCGGCGTCGATGGACATGTTCCGCGACTACGCCGCGCGCGGCGAGGCGTTCGCCGCAGCCGTGCGCGCGTTGCCGCAGGGGGAGCACCGCGATGGTGACAGCTGAATCCGGCTCTCGATCGTCGCGTGCCGCCGGCAAGGCGGGCACCGCTCGTGCCGCAGGCAGGGCGGGCACGGGCAAGGCCGGTATCAAGAACGGCGCGGGCAGGCGCGGTGGCGGGGGGAAGAAGGGCCGCAAGCAGCCCAAGACCAAGCTCGACAGGCTGATCACCGCGCTCAAGCCGCTCACCGCGTGGCTGTCCCGGCCGCTGGCCTCGTTCCACCTGGTGCTGGCCATCTGCGGCCTGCTGACCTCGATCGGCATCGTCATGGTGCTGTCCGCCTCGTCGGTGCAGTCGGTGGCCAGCGGCATGTCGCCGTACTCGGTGTTCTGGCGGCACGTGCTGTACGTGGGCATCGGGCTGATCGCGTTCTGGCTGGGGCTGCGCATGCCGCTGGCCGTCATCCGGCGGTTCGCGCCCATGCTGATGTTCGTCGCGGTCGGCCTGCTGGTGCTGGTGCTCACCCCGCTCGGGTCCGAGCAGGGCGGCACCCAGGGCTGGCTCAAGTTCGGCAGCTTCCAGCTGCAGCCGGTCGAGGTGGCCAAGATCGCGCTGGCCCTGTGGGGCGCGCACATCCTGGTGCTCAAGTCCCGCTACACGTCGTCGTGGCGGCAGCTGCTCGTCCCGCTGGTGCCGGTGTCGTTGGTGATGTTCGCGCTGGTGATGGCCCAGCCCGACCTCGGGGGCACGGTCAGCCTCGGCGTGGTGCTGGTCGCCCTGCTGTGGTTCGCCGGGGCGCCGCGCGGCCTGTTCGCCGGGATGATCGCGGGCGGAGCCATCGGCGTCATCGCGCTGGCTCTGATGTCCGACTACCGCATGGCCAGGGTGCTGTCGTTTCTGAACCCGGGGGCCGACGCTTCCGGCGCCGGCTACCAGGCGAACCAGGCGCTGTACGCGTTGGCCGACGGCGGTCTGTTCGGCGTCGGCCTCGGCCAGGGCGGCTCGAAGTGGCGCTACCTGCCGAACGTGCAGCACGACTTCATCTTCGCGCTGATCGGGGAGGAACTCGGTTTCGTCGGCTGTTTCGTGGTCATCAGCCTGTTCGCCGGGCTGGCCGTCGTCGGCCTGCGGATCGCCACTCGCAACGTCGACCCGTGGATCAGCATCGTGGCGGGCACGTTGACCGCGTGGCTGGTCTCCCAGGCGTGCATCAACATCGGCTACGTCGTCGGCCTGCTGCCGGTGACCGGGGTGACGCTGCCGCTGGTCTCCTACGGGGGGACCTCGCTCATCATCACATTGGGGTTGTTCGGCATCCTGGCCAACTGTGGGCGGCACGAGCCCACCGCGGTGGCCGCGCTGCGCACCCAGGGGCCGGGTAAATTCGGACGCCTGCTCCGGTTGCCCGCTCCGCCGCCGTACCGCAAGCCGGCGACCGGACGGCCGCAGCTGGGACGCCCGCGGCGCCCCGCGCGGCAGGCCACCAGGCGCACTTCGGCCAGGCCGGCCAGGCAAGCACGCCACACGCCGGCACGACGGGGAAGGTAGGAACTTCGTGACCGAGTCATCACCCGAGTCGTCACCGCAGGGCGAAGCGGCCGAGCAGCACCGTCGGGACCCTGCAGCCACCGGGCCGACGGTGGTGGTGGCCGGGGGAGGCACCGCGGGGCACATCGAGCCCGCGCTGGCGGTGGCCGACGCGGTGCGGCGGCTGCGCCCGGACGCCAAGGTCGTCGCGCTCGGCACCCCGAAGGGCTTGGAGACCCAGCTGGTTCCCGCTCGCGGCTACCCGCTCGAGCTGGTGCCGCCGGTGCCGCTGCCGCGCAAGCTGACCGTCGAGCTGCTGCGCATGCCCGCGAAGGTGCGCGATTCGGTGCGCAAGACCCGCGACGTGCTGGAGCGGGTCGGCGCCGACGTGGTCGTCGGCTTCGGCGGATACGTGTCGCTGTCGGCCTACCTGGCCGCACGGGGCCGGATCCCGATCCTGGTGCACGAGGCCAACCTGCACGCCGGGCTGGCCAACAAGGTGGGGGCCCGGTTCGCCGAGCGGGTGTTCGCCGCCGTGCCGGGCACGACGCTGCCCAGGGCCGAGGTGATCGGGATCCCGCTGCGGCAGTCGATCACCACGCTCGACCGGGCGGCGCTGCGCAAGCAGGCCCGCGCCGAGTTCGGCCTGGACCCGGACGCCCCGACGCTGCTGGTGTTCGGCGGTTCGCAGGGGGCGCAGTCGATCAACAAGGCGGTGTCGGCCGCGGCGAAGGCTTTCGCGGACGCCGGTGTCGGGGTGCTGCACGCGCACGGCCCCAAGAACACCCTGGTGGTGCAGGAGTTCCCGGGTAGCCCGCCGTACGTCCCGGTGCCGTACCTGGACCGGATGGACCTGGCCTACGCGGCGGCCGACGCGGTGCTGTGCCGTGCCGGCGCCATGACCGTCGCCGAGGTGTCGGCGGTCGGCCTGCCCGCGATCTTCGTGCCGCTGCCGCACGGCAACGGCGAGCAGGCCAGCAACGCCAAGCCCGCGGTGGAGGCGGGCTCGGCGCTGATGATCGCGGACGCCGAGCTGACCCCGGAGTGGATCGCCGAGCACGTCGTCCCGCTGGTCACCGACGCCGACCGGTTGGCGACAATGTCGGCAGCGAGTAAGGGACTCGGCCACCGGGAGGCGGACGAGGTACTCGCCAGGATCGCTCTGGAGGCTTGCGGTGGCTGACGGTTCGACGAACGGCACACCGGCCGCTGACGGCCGCCCCGACGGACTTCCCGACGTGCTCAGGCGCGCCCACCTGATCGGCATTGGGGGCGCGGGGATGAGCGGCATCGCGCGCATCCTGCTGGCCCGCGGGGCCACGGTGTCGGGCTCGGACGCCAAGGAGTCGCGTGCGTTTCTGACCCTGCGCGCGCAGGGCGCCACGATCGCCGTCGGTCAGCGCGCCGAGAACCTTGATCAGCTGCCCGAGCCCCCGACGGCGGTCGTCGTCTCGACGGCGATCAAGGAGACCAATCCCGAGCTGGCCGCCGCCCGCGAGCGCGGGATCCCGGTGCTGCACCGGGCCGAGGCGCTGGCCGAGCTGATGAAGGGCTATCAGGTCGCCTGCATCGCGGGCACGCACGGCAAGACGTCGACGACGTCGATGCTGACCGTCGCGCTGCAGCACTGTCGGCTGGACCCGTCGTTCGCCATCGGCGGCGACCTGAACGAGTCCGGAGCCAACGCCCATCACGGCACCGGATCGGTGTTCGTGGCGGAGGCGGACGAGAGCGACGGGTCGTTCCTGGTCTACGCGCCGCGGGTGGCGGTGGTGACCAACATCGAGCCGGACCACCTGGACCGCCACAAGACGCCCGAGGCGTACTCGGCGGTGTTCGACCGGTTCGTCGACCGCATCGTGTCCGGTGGCGCCCTGATCGTGTGCGCCGACGACGAGCCGGCCGCCCAGCTGGGCGACCGGGCAGCCGACCGCGGCGTCCGCGTGCGCCGCTACGGCCGTTCGGCCACCGGCGAGCACGACGCCCAGATCCTCGACTACCGGCCGCATACCGAGGACGGGGGAGTGGTCCGGGTCCGGATCGGTGGGCGTGAACTGGACGTCACCGTCGCGGTGCCGGGCGAGCACATGGCGGTCAACGCGGTGGCCGCCCTGCTGGCGGGGGTCGAGCTGGACGCTCCCGCGGACCAGCTGGCCGAAGGGCTGGCCTCGTTCGGCGGCGTGCGCAGGCGTTTCGAGTTCAAGGGCCGGGCGAACGACGTGCGGGTCTACGACGACTACGCGCATCACCCCACCGAAGTGGCCGCCCAGTTGCGCGCGGTGCGGCAGGCGGCCGGTTCCGGGCGTGTGGTCGTGGTGTTCCAGCCGCACCTGTACTCCCGCACCAGGATCTTCGCCGACGAGTTCGCCAAGGCGCTCGAGCTCGCCGACGAGGTGGTCGTGCTGGACGTCTACGGCGCCAGGGAGGAACCCGAGCCGGGCGTGTCCGGCCAGCTGATCGCCGACCGGATCACCGAGGCCACGGTGCACTACGAGCCGGCGTTCGACCGTGCCGCCGAGCTGGCCGCCGGCCTGGTGCGCCCGGGGGACGTGCTGGTGACCATGGGTGCCGGTGACGTCACCCAGCTCGGGCCGGAGATCCTGCGGGAGCTGGACGCGCGAGCAGCCGCCGGAGCGCCCGCCACGGGAGACTGACGGTGGCCACCACACGGCAGCGGACCCGGTCCCGGCCACCGCGATCCGCCGGTCGGCGCCGCAAGCGCCGCGCCGGGCGCTCGGCCGGCCAGCGCAACGCCGTCGTCGTGCTGTCGGTGGTGACCGTGATCGCCATCGCCTACCTGCTGTTCTTCAGCTCGCTGCTGGGTGTCTCCGCGGTCGAGGTCTCCGGGCTGCACCGGCTGTCCGAGGCGTCCGTGCTCCGTAAGGCGGGCGTGGCCAAGGGGACGCCGCTGCTGCGGGTGGACACCGCCGCGGCCGAGCGGCGGATCGCCGAGCTGCCCGAGGTGGCGGCAGTGACGGTCGGCCGGTCGCTGCCGTCGACCATCACCATCGACGTGGTCGAGCGCGTTCCCCTCGCCTACCTCAAGGGCACGGGTGGTGCGCAGCTGGTGGACCGCACCGGGAAGGCGTTCCACCGGGTGGACAAGCCGCCGAAGAACCTGCCCGAGCTGCGCCTGACCCGGCCGCGCCCGGCCGACCCGGCGACCAAGGCGGCCATGGCGGTGCTGGACGGCATGCCGGAGAAGCTGCGGGAACAGGTGCGCGTCATCCAGGCGGGGTCGCCGGACGACGTGCAGTTCACCCTGGCGGGCGGCAAGCGCGTGCGGTGGGGGAGCGCGCGGCAGGGCGCGGTCAAGGCGCAAGTGCTCGCCGCGCTGCTGTCGCAGCCGGGCACGGTGTACGACGTGTCCAGCCCGGAGCTACCCACGGTCCGGTGAACGCGTTCGTCCGGAAATCACAGCGGGCACGCGGCGTGGCTGCTGGATTCGACGCTACGTGATGCCTACCGTCCAGAAACACGTCGGAAGTTGACATAACTCTCAACCTCATGTAGAGGTTCAGGGTTTCCCGGCCGCTTCCGGCGGTGCGAAGTCAAGTGCTCAAGACCAGGAAGGCGGACCCGATGACGCCCCCGCACAACTACCTCGCGGTGATCAAGGTCGTCGGCATCGGCGGCGGCGGCGTGAACGCCGTGAACCGCATGATCGAGGTCGGCCTCAAGGGGGTCGAGTTCATCGCGGTGAACACCGACGCCCAGGCGCTGCTGATGTCCGACGCCGACGTGAAGCTGGACATCGGACGGGAACTCACTCGCGGGCTGGGTGCCGGCGCGTCGCCGGAGGTCGGCCAGAAGGCGGCCGAGGACCACCGCGAGGAGATCGAAGAGGTGCTCAAGGGTGCCGACATGGTGTTCGTGACCGCGGGCGAGGGCGGCGGCACCGGCACCGGTGGGGCACCCGTGGTGGCCTCGATCGCGCGCAAGCTGGGCGCGCTGACCATCGGTGTGGTCACCCGGCCGTTCTCGTTCGAGGGCAAGCGGCGCGCCAAGCAAGCCGAGGAAGGCATCCAGAAGCTGCGCAACGAGTGCGACACGCTGATCGTCATTCCGAACGACCGGCTGCTGCAGCTCGGTGACATCGGGGTAAGCCTGATGGACGCCTTCCGCAGCGCGGACGAGGTGCTGCTGTCCGGTGTTCAGGGCATCACCGACCTGATCACCACCCCTGGCCTGATCAACCTGGACTTCGCCGACGTCAAGAGCGTGATGTCGAACGCGGGCAGCGCGCTGATGGGGATCGGCTCGGCGCGCGGCGAGGGCCGTGCGGTGCAGGCGGCGGAGAAGGCGATCAACTCGCCGCTGCTGGAAGCGTCGATGGAGGGCGCGCACGGCGCCCTGCTGTCCATCGCGGGCGGCTCCGACCTCGGGCTGTTCGAGATCAACGAGGCGGCCACGCTGGTGCAGGAGGCCGCGCACCCGGACGCCAACATCATCTTCGGCACGATCATCGACGACTCGCTCGGTGACGAGGTGCGGGTCACGGTCATCGCCGCCGGCTTCGACAACGGCACGCCGCCGCACAAGAAGCTCGACCCGCCGACGGTCGGCTCGCGGAGCTCGAGCTCCACGGCCACCGCGCAGGCGGGCAAGCTCGGCGGCGGCCAGTCGAGCGGATCCACTGGGGCAGGCTCCACCGGCGGGCAGGCCGCGCCGGTGTCCAGCCGATCGCAGCAGGCAGGCACGGAGGGTCGTCCGGTGTCGTCGAACGGCCAGCAATCCGGCGGCGCCGGCACGACCGGCAACGGCATCCAGTCGAGCACCGGTCAGCGCGGCGGGCTGCCGCAGTCCCCGTCGACCCGCGGCATCGGCCAGCCGGCCGGCCGGGGCAGCCTGCCGTCGCGCGCGGTCCCGGTGACCGACTCGATGGACGACGAGGTCGACGTCCCGCCGTTCATGCGGCGCTGACCGGCCACCCGGCGCCGCTGCCCGGGTGCTGGGGCGGATCGGCCGTGTGGCGGCCGTCGCGTGCGCGCGGGTTAGGCTCGCGGACGTGCGAATCCGCCGCATCGTGACCACCAGGGAGGGCGGGAGTTCCGCCCCGCCGTACGACAGCTTCAACCTCGGCGACCGCGTGGGGGA
The DNA here is from genome assembly GCF_002919275.1 of Thermocrispum sp. Lineage (NCBI taxonomy): Bacteria > Bacillati > Actinomycetota > Actinomycetes > Pseudonocardiales > Pseudonocardiaceae > Thermocrispum > Thermocrispum sp. The sequence goes on from NZ_PKFA01000017.1 coordinate 31,430, forward strand.
CGATCCCCGCGCGGTCGCCGCCAATCGCAAGCGGCTGGCCACCGAACTCGGCCTGGATCCGCGCAACATCGCGTGGATGGAGCAGGTGCACGGGCGCACCGTCACCGTCGTGGACGGGCCGCAGGATCGCTCGGCGGAGGCGACCGACGCCCTGGTCACCACGACGCCGGGGCTGGCGGTCGCCGTACTGGTCGCCGACTGTGTTCCGGTCCTGCTCGGTGATCCGGACGCCGGGGTGGTGGCCGCGGTGCACGCCGGCCGCGTGGGCGCGCGCATCGGCATCGTGCCGGAGACGTTGAAGGCGATGCTGCGGCTGGGCGCCAAGCCGGAACGGATCGAGGCGTTGCTCGGACCCGCCGTGTGCGGCAAGTGCTACGAAGTTCCCGCAGACATGGCCGCCGACGTCGACAAACACCTGCCGGGCAGCAGGACGACCAGCAGGCGGGGCACGCCGAGCCTCGACCTGCGCGCCGGTCTGTGGGAACAACTGGCCGCGGCAGGAGTCGGCCGCATCGGGGTCGACCCGCGGTGCACGATGGAGGACAAGACGTTGTTCAGTCACCGCAGGGAAGGCGTGACCGGCAGGCAGGCCGCATTGACGTGGCTGGAGCAGGAGTGACCGTTTCATCACGACGCCGAGCTGAGCTGGAGGAGGCGCTGCAGCGCGTGCGGCAGCGCATCGACGACGCCGTCAAGGCCGCGGGTCGCCCGCCGGGCAGTGTCGAGCTGCTCGCGGTGACCAAGACGTTCCCGGCCACCGACGTCGCCGCGTTGATCGATCTCGGGCTGAGGGAGTTCGGCGAGAACCGTGATCAGGAGGCGGCGGCCAAGGTCGCCGAGGTGGCCGCGCTGCGGCCGGACGCCGACGTCCGCTGGCACATGGTCGGCAGGCTGCAGCGGAACAAGGCGCGCAGCGTCGCCCGGTGGGCCGACGTGGTGCAGTCGGTGGATTCCGTGCGGCTGGCCGTGGCGCTCGCCAAAGCGGTGGCGCGCGCCAGGGAGGAGGGTCACCGGCCGGACGAGCCGTTGGACGTGCAGTTGCAGGTGAGCATCGACGGCGACCCGGCACGGGGCGGCTGCCCGCTGGACGAGATCGACCGGCTGGCTGACGAGGTCGCACGGATGAGTGACCTACGGATGCGTGGCCTGATGGCGGTCGCCCCGCTGGACTGGGAGCCGGGCAAGGCGTTCGCCGTGCTGCAGAAAACCCACGAACGCCTGCGCAAGGACCATCCCGAGCTGGTGGAACTGTCCGCGGGGATGAGTGGCGACCTGGAAGCGGCAGTGGCATGCGGATCCACCCGAGTGCGTGTCGGAACCGCGTTGCTTGGTCACCGCGCGTTAGCGTGACTGTAGTGGCCGGTGTGATCGGTTGGGGTCCCGGCCGGCAGGCGCGACGGCGAGGAGTGGCATGGGCACGCTGGACAAGCTGAAGGCCTACTTCGGAATGGTTCCGGCCGACGACGAGCTGGACGACTACCGTGCCGAAGACCGTTACGACCCCGCCGACGAGGACTACCGGCGCCCCGGGCGCGGGTACCGTCCGGCGCCGGTGCGCGACGAGCACTACGAGGACGACTACCCGGAGCCGGTGATGCGCAGGCCGCGGCGCAGGCCCGCCAGGCCGGTGGAGGACCTCGACGAGATGGAGATCCCGGTGCGCGGGCGGGTGCGCCCAGTGCCTGCCGACCCGCCGCCGGCGTCCGGTTCGCTGGCCATGGACCGGGCCGCCGAGCCGGTGTCGCGCCTCCGGCAGGTCGACCCGGCCCCGGCGAGTCGCGACCCGCTCAGCAAGATCGTCACGTTGCACCCGACCAACTACGCCGAGGCGCGGCTGGTCGGGGAAGCGTTCCGGGACGGCAACCCGGTGATCATGAACCTCACCGAGATGGACAATGCCGACGCCAAACGGCTCGTGGACTTCGCGGCCGGGCTGGCGTTCGCGCTGCGCGGCAGCATCGACAAGGTGACCAACAAGGTGTTCCTGCTGTCGCCGCCGGACGCCGACGTGTCGGCGGAGGACCGCAGGCGGATCGCCGAGGACGGGTTGTTCCTGCGACGCTGACCACCTGACGCTGAGCGAACCGGCCGGATTATGGCAGAGTGGTAGCCGTGGAACTCGTCGGGATCATCATCTACTGGCCGCTGTTCGTGCTGTGGCTGCTGATCCTGGCCAGGCTGGTCGTGGAGCTCGTTCGGGCGTTCGCGCGCGAATGGCGCCCGGCCGGCGGAGTTGCGGTAACGCTCGAGACCATCTACACAGTGACGGACCCGCCAGTACGATTGTTCCGGAGAATCATCCCGACGGTGCGAATCGGCAACGTGGGGCTGGACTTGTCCATTATGGTTCTGCTGTTGGTGGTGTTCGTCCTGATGAACATCTCCTACCCCGGGTGACGGGCTCGGGTGCGGCAGTCCTGGAGTGCGTGAGGTGATCAGATGTCCTTGACCCCCGCTGACGTGCACAACGTCGCGTTCAGCAAACCGCCGATAGGCAAACGGGGCTACAACGAGGACGAGGTGGACGCCTTCCTCGACCTGGTGGAGACGGAGCTCGCCCGCCTGATCGAGGAGAACAACGAGCTTCGTCAGCAGGTCGAGCAGCTCGACGCCGAGCTGGAGGCCGCGCGCGCGGAGGCCGCAGCAGCCAGGGACGAGCGCCGGTTGTCCGCGGTGCCCGCGCCGTCGCCGATGGAGCAGACCCAGGCCCACCCGGGGCTGATGGCCGACGGGGCGGAGCCCAACGTGCAGGCCGCCAAGGTGCTCGGCCTGGCCCAGGAGATGGCCGACCGGCTGACCGGTGAGGCGAAGGCCGAGTCGGACGGCATGCTGGCCGAGGCCCGCACCAAGGCCGAGCAGCTGCTGTCGGAGGCCCGCTCGAAGGCGGACGCGATGGTCAACGAGGCGCGCGCCCGTGCCGAGACGATGCTCAACGACGCGCGCACCAGGGCTGAGACGATCGAGCGGCAGTCCAGGGACAAGGCCACGGCGCTGGAGCGGGAAGCGCAGCGCAAGTACACCGAGCAGATGAACAACCTCAACGCCGAGAAGGACGTGCTCAGTAAGAAGATCGAGGAGCTGCGCACGATCGAGCGGGAGTACCGGACTCGGCTGCGTGGGTTCTTGGAGTCGCAACTGCGTGAACTGGACGACCGGGGATCGGCGGCACCCGCATCGGCGGCGGGCAAAGGTGATCCGGCGCAAAGCGGCCAGGGGTACAACTTCGGACCACGCGCCGAAGCGGGCTAGCGCCTGACCGGCGGTAGCCGGACGTCAGGTCTTTGCCGGGGATGGCGGCGGAGAACGCCATCCCCTTTGCGCTGCCCGCGATGGTCGTCGTGATGTAATTCGGCGTGCTCTTCTTCGTCCTGATCCTGGTTCTGGCGGCGCTGGGTGCGCTGATCGCCGCGCTGGTCACCACCAAGTCGCTGTTCGCCTGGGTCTCGATCGGTTTCTCCGCTGCCGCCGCGCTCGGGTTGTTCGTCGACTGGATCAAGCGGCGGCGGGCCGCGCGGCGCGCGGGCGCCGACGGCGGTGACCGGCCGCCCGCCCCGGAGGACGAGTCCTCTACCCGATCGGGTGAAGCTGGGGGCGACGGCGGTGAGGTGTCCGCGACGACGGACGCGACCGAGGACGCCGAGGAAGCAGCAGAGAAGGCGGGCGACACCACGGGCAAACCGCAAGCAGGCTCGGACACCGAGGCTGCCGCCGGCCCGGCCGCTGCGGGGCTCCCGGCAGATCTGCCCGGCGAGGAGGAGACCGACGCTGCCGACGTGCTGATCGTCTGCGAGCTGTCCGACGAAGTGCTCGTGATCGACGAGCAGCCGCGGTATCACCTCGCCGCGTGTGGCTGGCTGACCGGCAAGGAGACCATCCCGATCGCCGTGTCGGAAGCGCGCGAGCTCGGGTTCACGCCGTGCGCCCGGTGCCGTCCGGACGCTACGCTGGCCGAGCGGGCCCGCCGCAAGCGGGTTGCGGACACCGGCTAATCTTGTTGCATCGGCGATGATCCGGCCATCACCGGGGAGCTTCCGGAAGAACGGGCCCGCGCGGCCTCAGTAGAACCGGACGGGTACGGCCCGTCACAGCCGTTCAATGAGGGGTTCGGGCGTTCTTTGTGCCCGGGCAAGCGGGGTGGTACCGCGGAGCGCCACGAGTGCGCGCCGTCCCTGCGTCAACGTTACCGGCGTTCACCGCCGCACTGCGTCGCAGCGAACCGCGAGGAGCACCCGTGCCGTACCCGAAGAACACAGACGCTGGCAAGGCCACCACGAGCACCGAGGCCGCAGGCGTTCCGGTGCAGCCGTCGTTTCCCGAGCTGGAGCGGGAGGTCCTCGACTACTGGGCCAAGGACGGCACGTTCGAGGCCAGCGTGCAGGCACGCGAAGCGGGGGAGAAGGGCAGCAACGAGTACGTCTTCTACGACGGCCCGCCGTTCGCCAACGGCCTGCCGCACTACGGCCACCTGCTGACCGGCTACGTCAAGGACGTGGTGCCGCGCTACCAGACCATGCGCGGCCGCCGGGTGGAGCGCCGCTTCGGCTGGGACTGCCACGGCCTGCCCGCCGAGGTCGAGGCGGAGAAGCAGCTCGGCATCAAGCACAAGAACGAGATCGAGCGGATGGGCATCGCCGCGTTCAACGATGCCTGCCGCAGCAGCGTGCTGCGCTACACCCGGGAATGGCAGGACTACGTCACCCGGCAGGCCCGCTGGGTCGATTTCGCCAACGACTACAAGACGCTCGACCTGGACTACATGGAGAGCGTCATGTGGGCGTTCAAGACCCTGTGGGACAAGGGCCTGATCTACGAGGGCTTCCGGGTGCTCTGGTACTGCTGGCGGTGCGAGACGCCGCTGTCGAACACCGAGACCAAGATGGACGACGTCTATCTGGACCGGCAGGACCCGGCCGTCACCGTGGGCCTGACCGTGACCTCGGACGACAAGCGGCTGGACGGGGTGCGGGCGCTGGTCTGGACGACCACCCCGTGGACCCTGCCGTCGAACCTGGCCGCCGCGGTGCACCCGGACGTGCGCTACGTGGTGGTGCGCGGCCAGGACGGGCAGCGGTACCTGCTGGCCGAGGCGCGGGTGGCCGCCTACGCCCGTGAGCTGGGCGAGAACCCGGAGGTGCTGGCGGCGTTCACCGGCCGCGAGCTGGCCGGCACCCGCTACGTCCCGGTGTTCGACTTCTTCGCGGGCCAGCAGCCGAACGCCCACCAGGTGCTGCTGGCCGACTACGTGACCACCGAGGACGGTACGGGCATCGTGCACATCGCGCCCGCCTACGGTGAGGAGGACAAGGAGGTCACCGACGCCGCCGGGATCGAGGTGGTCACCCCGGTCGACGAGCGCGGCGTGTTCGACTCCCAGGTGCCGCCGTACGAGGGCATGCAGGTCTTCGAGGCCAACCCGCACATCATCGCCGACCTGAAGAAGCGCGGGGTGGTGCTGCGGCACGAGACCTACGACCACGCCTACCCGCACTGCTGGCGCTGCGAGAGCCCGCTGATCCAGCGCGCGGTGTCGTCCTGGTTCGTCGCGGTGACCAAGTTCCGCGACCGCATGGTCGAACTGAACAAGCAGATCAACTGGGTGCCGGGGCACATCAGGGACGGTCAGTTCGGCAAATGGCTGGAGAACGCCAGGGACTGGTCGATCTCCCGCAACCGGTTCTGGGGCTCGCCGATCCCGGTGTGGAAGTCGGACGACCCGAAGTACCCGCGGGTGGACGTCTACGGTTCGCTGGACGAGCTGGCGCGCGACTTCGGCGTGCGGCCGGAGGACCTGCACCGGCCGATGATCGACCAGCTGACCCGCCCGAACCCGGACGACCCGACCGGCAAGTCCATGATGCGGCGGGTGCCCGAGGTGCTGGACTGCTGGTTCGAGTCCGGCTCGATGCCGTTCGCCCAGGTGCACTACCCGTTCGAGAACGCGGAGTGGTTCGAGCACCACTACCCGGGCGACTTCATCGTCGAGTACAACGGCCAGACCCGCGGCTGGTTCTACACGCTGCACGTGCTGGCCACCGCGCTGTTCGACCGGCCGGCGTTCCGCAACTGCATCGCGCACGGCATCGTGCTGGGCGACGACGGCCAGAAGATGTCCAAGTCCCGGAAGAACTACCCGGACGTCAACGAGGTGTTCAACCGGGACGGCTCGGACGCCATGCGGTGGTTCCTGATGTCCTCGCCGATCCTGCGCGGCGGTGACCTCATCGTCACCGAGCGGGGCATCCGGGACGCGGTGCGGCAGGCCGTGCTGCCGCTGTGGAACTCGTACTACTTCCTGGTGTTGTACGCCAACGCCGAGGGCATCGAGGGCCGGTTCCGCACCGACAGCCAGCACGTGCTGGACCGCTACATCCTGGCCAAGACGCACGAGCTGGTCACCGACGTGCAGGCCCAGCTGGACGCGCTGGATCTGGCCGGAGCATGCCAGACGGTGCGTGAATTCCTCGAAGTGCTGACCAACTGGTACGTGCGCCGCTCGCGGGACCGGTTCTGGGCGGGCGAGCAGGACGCGGTGGACACGCTGCACACCGTGCTCGAGGTCACCTGCCGGGTCGCTGCTCCGCTGCTGCCGCTGACCACCGAGGCGGTCTGGCGCGGGCTCACCGGCGGCCGGTCGGTGCACCTGACCGACTGGCCGACCGCCGAGGAGCTGCCCAGCGACGCCGCGCTGGTCGGCGCCATGGACCGGGTGCGCCAGGTGTGCTCGGCGGCGTCGGCGCTGCGCAAGGCGAACAAGCTGCGGGTCCGGCTGCCGCTGCGCAAGCTGCTCATCGCGGCCGAGGACGTGGAGCGGCTGGCGCCGTTCGCCGACATCGTCCGCAGCGAGGTCAACGTCAAGCAGGTCGAACTGACCACGGACGTGGCCGCGCACGGCGCGTTCCAGGTGGCGGTCAACGCCCGGGTGGCGGGCCCGCGCCTGGGCAAGGACGTGCAGCGCGCGATCAAGGCGGTCAAGGCGGGGCAGTGGTCCGAGCTGCCCGGTGGCGGCATCGTGGCCGACGGCGTCGAGCTGCGCGAGGAGGAGATCGAGCGGCGGCTTGTGTCCACCGATCCGGGTGCCGCCGGTGCGTTGCCCGGCAACTCCGGTCTGGTGGTGCTGGACACCGAGGTGACGCCGGAGCTGGCCGCCGAAGGGCTGGCTCGCGACGTGATCCGGGTGGTGCAGCAGGCCAGGCGGGACGCGGGCCTGGAGATCACCGACCGGATCGCGCTGACCGTCCAGGCGCCGGACGAGGTGCGCAGCGCGGTGCAGGCGCACGAGGAGTTCGTGCGCGGCGAGACGCTCAGCCAGCAGGTCAGCTACGGCACGGTCGACGGTGGCTTCGCCGGCTCGGTCGGCGACGGCCTGGACGTCCGGGTCGCGGTCACCAAGATCACCTAGACCGCTCGGTCCGACCCAGGCCGCCAGTCAGTCGTGGTCGGCCGGAGCGCCGCGCCGACGCGCGGGTAACGCTTTTGATCGCGATACCGTCTCGGCGTCGTGCCGCGGTTCAGCCGCGGTCGCGCCGGTGGCACACTGGCGGCACCTCGCTGAACTTCGCTGAATGGCGACGCCCGACGTGCCGGGGAGGTGAGCAGGCGTCGTGCAGTCCGACCGCCGCTGGGCCATCATCGCCATCGTCGCGTTGGTGGCCGGTTTCGTGGGCGCTGGTGTCGTTGTGCTGCGCAACGAACTCGAAGCGGACGACGACCGGCGGCCGCCCGGTGCGTGGGAGATCGCCTGGCAGTACGTGACCGCGTTCGACGACCGGAAGGTCTCTGCGGCGGCCGAGCTGACCACCGACCCCGCCGCGGCCAAGACCACGCTGCGCCGGATCTTCCGCAAGCTGCCCGACGTGACGGTGTCGTCGGCGCTGGGTGAGGTGAAGACGAACGGTGCGAAGGCGTCGGCCGTGGTCGCCGTCGAGTGGACGTTCGCCAACGACCGCACGTTCAGTTACCGCACCACGGTCCCGCTGGTTCAGCGGGACGGCAGCTGGCTGGTGGACTTCTCGCCCGCGGTGGTGCATCCCGAGCTGGAGGAGGGGCAGCACCTCGCGCTCGTCGACGGTGTCGACGTGCCCGCCGTGGTCGACGCCTCCGGTCGTCCGCTGCTGGTGTGGGGCGAGGTCGGGCCGAAACCGGTGCATCCGCACCGCGCCAAGCTGTTGCTGCCCGCCATGCTCGCCGAGGCGCAGGAACGCCAGCCGCCGGAGCGATGGGCGGTCGCGGCGATGAAGGGCAAGAAGCGGGTCAGGTTCCTCTCCGGCGACGGGCCGAAAGGCGGCAAGCCGCTGCCCACCACGCTGAGCATTCCACTGCAGGACGCCGCCCAGTCGGCCGTGGACAGCCAGGGCAAGCCCGCCGCGTTGATCGCGTTCCGGCCGTCCACCGGCGCACTGCTGGCGGTCGCGCAGAACGAGCACGTCGACCAGGGACCGATCTCGCTGAGCGGGCTGTACCCGCCGGGCGAAGAAGTGTTCTCCCTGGTCACGCTGGCCGCTGATGGTGATTCGGCGGCGGCGATCGCGCGTGCCGCCAGCAGCCTGGGGTGGAATGCCGACTTCGAGATCCCGGGGATCGGCACCGAGGCGGGTGCGGTACGCAAGGCGGACGACGCCGCGACGCTGATGGAGCAGCGCAAGGGACAGGGCGACGTGTTCGTCAGCCCGTTCGGGCTTGCCCTCGTGGTATCAACCGTGGCGGCAGGTGAGCCGGTGACGCCGCAGTTCTGGCGTGCCCATCCCACCAAGGTGCTGAGCGGCTACCAGGCGCCCGACAAGGAGACGGTGGCCGCCCTGCGGGAGTACATGCGGGCTGTGGTCACCGACGGGCGGGCGTCCTCGCTGAAGGCGCTCGACAAGGAGGGGGCCGAGGTCCACGGGGTGACCGGCACGGCACGGGCCGGTCACGGTGTGCGGCACAGCTGGTTCGCCGGATACGCGGGCGATCTCGCTTTCGCCGTGCTGGTGGAGGACGGCGGCACGGAGACTCGTGCGCTGTCCGTCGCCGCGCGGTTCTTGCGGGCACAGCGATGACCCGGCGATCCAGCGGATCGGTCACCTCGGGGTGCGCGCCCCGGGCCTGGGTACTGTGCAAGGCATGACGAGCAGCGTGCGGTTCGCCGTCCGCGTCAAACCGAATGCCAAGCGGAACCATGTCGGTGGTGCCCGCGGAGACGCCCTCGTCGTGGCCGTCACCGCACCCGCGGTGGACGGCAAGGCCAACGAGGCGGTCACCAAGGCGTTGGCCGCCGCGTTCGACGTGCGGCGGCAGCACGTGCACATCGTCACCGGGCTGCGTGGCCGGGACAAGGTCGTGGAGCTCGACCCGGCACCGCCGGAGGCGGAGCGTCGCCTGGCCGAACTGCTCCGGGACGAGCGACGTTGAGCCACACCAGACGGAAGATGCCCTTTTGTCCATGGCTTCGGCCGCATCCCCGTCAGTGAGGCTCGCGCTGGCTTCGCCAGGATCACGGACGTGCGGAGTACGGCGACGAGGCCATCCAATGTGACGAAGAACGACCTCCGCGCCCGTCGCCGTGGTCCCTGCCGAGGCAGCGGAGCTTCTCGGACACCTCGAGGATCTGCTGGACCTGCGCAAGGTGAGCGAGGTGCTTGCCCGTGTCGAAGCAGGTTCCGAAGAGCGTATGCCGGTCCAGTGCCCGCACTCCTCGCCGTGAGGGCTGAGCAGGACACGAGATCGAGCTCACCCGTACTGCAGACAAGTGACGAGAGGCTGGCAAAAGGTCAGCCGAGCCACGCGAAAGCCATCGAAGACGCAAGCGGGGCGCTCGCCGCAGACCCCGGCCGCCTGGTTGCACACCGCTGACCGGGCAAGAATCTCCGCGACGTGTGGCGTGTCCGGGTCGTCGGCTATCGCTTTTGTTACCAGGTCGACGACGGTGCCTTGCTCACAACTTGTCGTCACCGTGCGTACTCGGGATGGCCTGTGTGACCTTGTGCGGCGCGTTCTCGGCCGATGACCCCTGTATGGCATCGAGCTCTGCGCGGCTGTTGCCCATCGGTGACGGCCTGGCTGCTTTCGTCGACGGCCAGCATCGACCAGGGCGCGGCTGTCACCCACAGGGTGTCAGCAGATCGGCGCGGCGAACACGGTCAGGAAGAATGCGCGTCCGGTTGCGGCCGCTGACGGTGTTCGTCTAGCCGTGTTGGCGAAGTCAACGCATTGCGTGCGTCCAGATCGCGTGAGCGATGGCGTCGGCGTTCCGGTCCAGCGCTTCGGTGTTGATGTTGTCCAGATCGTCGCAGCTGCGGTGGTAGCAGGAGTCGAATGCCTCCCCGGCGATGCCACCCCACTTCTCCGCCTGGGCCGCGGTCTTCCTGCCTTCCGCCCCGGTGAACATGCCCGCCGTGGGAATGCCGGCGGCGGCGAACGCCGCATGGTCGGAGCGACCGCCGATGTCGATGTCCTCGGTCGGCACGCCGAGGGCGGCGAAGTAGTCGTTCAAGGGTCGCTGCAGCTCCGCCGACCCGTCCGGCTGGCCGTCCGGGGAGTAACCGAAGTAGCCGGCGTTCGGCGATCCGATCATGTCGAAGTTGAGGTAGCCGACGATGGCCGCCTTCTCCTCGGCCGAGAGCGAGTCGACGTAGTACCTGGACCCGACCAAGCCCAGCTCTTCGGCGCCCCACCAGGCGAAACGCAGCTTCTTGACCGGGCGCAGGTCCTGTTCGGCGATGGTGAGCGCCACTTCCAGCAGGGCGGCGCTGCCCGAGCCGTTGTCGTTGATGCCCGGCCCCGCGGTGACCCCGTCCAGGTGGGAGCCCAGCATCAGCACCTGGCCGGTGGACCCGGCAGGCCACTCCGCGACGAGGTTGTATCCGGTTTCGCCGAGGAACGCGAATTCCTGCACGGTGGTGGTGTAACCCGCGGCGTCCAGCAGGCCTTGCAGGTAGTCCACCGACGCCTTGAATCCCGGTGTGCCGTGCGCACGATTGCCGTGGGTGTCGGCGATGGCCTGCAACTCGGCCAGGTGCGCCTGCACTTTGGCCACCGGGATGTCCGGCGCCGCCGTCGCCGGCGCCGTGATCGTCGCGGTGGGCACGGCGGCGGCACCCGCCGATGCGAACAGGGCGCTTGCCAGGACCAGCGCCTGTACGCTGCGGGTGAGTGTCCTGCGCGTGCTCATCGGACCCCCCGGTCGGCCGCCGGAAACAGTGACCATGACAGATCCGGCAGGCGCTGCGGTACCGCCTTTTGGTCCAGATCCCCGGACAGAGCACGCGGCTTCAGGCGCCCGCGCCGGGCCGGCGAACGTCGCGGTGATCCGGTGCCCGGCACGTGTGGACCGGGTGTGCGGCTCGGTCGTACACGTGGCGGATTCGTGTTGATCGGGTGTGCGGCACGTGGTGAACACGTGTGCAGTTAGTGTTGAGTAGTGGGCGAAACACAGCTTCCCCCGCGACGCGTGGGCCTGGTAGCGGCCGTCGCCGCGGTCGTGCTGGTGCTCGACGTCGTCACCAAGGTCATCGCCGTCGACGCGCTGGAGGGCCGCGAACCGGTGCGCGTGCTCGGCGGGCTGGTCTATCTCCAGCTGCTGCGCAATCCCGGCGCCGCGTTCTCCATGGCCACCGGCATGACGTGGGTGCTGGCCCTGGTGGCGATCGGCGTGGTGGTCGCGATCGTCTGGCTGGCCCGCAAGCTCCGGTCCACCGGCTGGGCCATCGGGCTCGGCCTGGTGCTCGCGGGTGCGCTGGGGAACCTGGTCGACCGGATCTTCCGGGCGCCAGGGCCGCTGCAGGGTCACGTGGTGGATTTCGTGTCGGTGTTCGCCCCGAACGGCGAGGTGTGGCCGGTGTTCAACGTGGCGGATTCCAGCATCGTCGTCGGCGGGATCCTCATCGTCCTGCTCACCTTCCTCGGATACGAGTACGACGGCACCAACAGCAGGAAGAAGCCGCGCGAGGACCGCCCGGCCGAAGTCGGTGAAGCCCCGGAGGCGCAGTGACGTTCCCGTCTTCGCACCGAAACCGCATGCTCCCGGTTCCGGACGGCCTCGACGGGATGCGCGTCGATGCCGGCCTGGCCCGCTTGCTCGGACTGTCCCGCACCGTGGTGGCCGAGCTGGCGGCCAACGGTGACGTGCTGCTGGACGGCAAGCCGGCCGCCAAGTCGGACCGGCTGCGCGCGGGCGGCCTGCTCGAGGTGACCATGCCGGAGCCGGAACGCCCGCCGGCCGTCGAGCCCGTGCTGGTGGACGGGCTGCGGGTGTTGCACGAGGACGACGACATCGTGGTGGTCGACAAACCGGTCGGGGTCGCCGTGCACCCCAGCCCCGGCTGGACCGGGCCGACGGTGGTCGGCGGGCTGGCCGCGGCAGGCATCCGCATCGCCACGTCCGGTGCCGCCGAACGGCAGGGCGTGGTCCATCGCCTCGACGCGGGCACCACCGGCGTCATGGTGGTGGCCAAGAGCGAGCACGCCTACACGGTGCTCAAGCGCGCGTTCAAGGAGCGCAAGGTCGACAAGGGGTATCACGCCCTGGTGCAGGGGCACCCCGACCCGACGCAGGGCACCATCGACGCGCCGATCGACCGGCATCCGCGCCACGACTACAAGTTCGCTGTCGTGGCGGGCGGGCGGCCGAGCGTCACGCACTACGAAGTGATCGAGGCGTTCCGGGCGGCGTCGCTGGTCGCGGTGCGGCTGGAGACCGGGCGCACCCACCAGATCCGGGTGCACTTCTCCGCGCTCCGGCATCCGTGCGTCGGTGACCTGACCTACGGCGCGGACCCGGTGCTGGCCCGCAAGCTCAACCTGAACCGGCAGTGGCTGCACGCCAGGAGCCTGGGCTTCGCCCACCCCGCGGACGGCCGGTACGTCGAGTTCCGTTCCGAGTACCCGCCGGATCTCGCGGCCGCGCTCGAACAGCTGCGAGCGGAGTCGTAGCGCCGTCAGTCCTCGATGGTCCAGGTGAGCGTGCGGGCGTCCGGTTCCGGGCGTGGACTCCACCGCACGGCGGTCACCCTGGTCGATTCCGGCAGGATGTACACGGTGTGCCCGCCCAGTGTCTCGCCCGGCTGCACGCCGATCTTGTGCGGCGGCCGGGACGTCAGCGCCACCGGGGCCTTGGCGATCGCCGACCCGTCCGCGGTGATCAGCTCCAGGTAGTTGTCCGGCAACGACATGTACGGGATCGACCCGGTGTTGGTGATCTCGGTGTGCACCACCACGGCCCGCTCACCGGGCTCCAGACGGTATCCGGCGGCCCCGAACAAGTAGTCGGCCGGATCCTGCACCTCGATCAACTGCACCGTCAGTTGCTCGCCCTCCAGCCCCTCGGTGCGCAGCGCGTCCCCGACCTTGCCGGTACGTGGCCCGGACGGCGGGCTCGCCGCGTGGCTGGTGAGTGAGTCCTGGTCGCCGCGCGCCCACGCCGCGGTCTGCGGCGGCCCCCACGTGCTGATCACCGGGTCCGGCTGGGCCGGTACGGGCGACTGCGCCGGGTGGCCGGGCGCCCCGGCGGGCACCGGCTGGGAGACACCGGGGTGCTGGTAGGCGCCGGGCGGGCCGGGATGGCCGCCGCCGTGGGCGGGAACCCGATGCGGGCCCGAGGGCACCCGGTGCGGGCCCGAGCCCTGCGGCTGGGCGGGAAAGCCGCCGCTCGTCGGGCCGTACGGCTGGGCGGGCTGGGCCGGGTGGGCGCCGGAGGGCGGGCCGTGCCAGGCTCCGGCCACCGCGGCGCGGATGCCGCGCGGGTCGCACTCCACTCCGACCAGCAGCGGGAGCCCGCTGCCGGACAGCGTGATCAGCCGGGTGGCGGCCTCGCGCGGATCCATCCCGACTTTGGCCGCCAGTTCGTGCACGGCGGCTTTGCCCATGTCCGCCAGCGCCGCCAGCAGACGAGCATCCATCGGATCGGTCACGGCCACGGTGAAGACGCTACAGCAGCGCTCGCGAGCGCGTGGGATGCCACGGCGCGGAGATAAGCTCGTCGGCAGGCGTCACGGTGATCTCCGAGGAGAACGATGAGCGACAACACCCCTGCTCCGTCAGCGCCGGAGGGCGAGCAAGCCCGCGCGCTGGCCGACGAGCTGCTGCAGGTGCAGTTCGACATCGACCCGGTCTGGCCGGCCATGCTCGGCATCGACACCAGCCGGGCGGGCCTGGGTGCCATCACGGAAGAGGAGGAACAGCGCGGCGCCGACGCGGTACGGGACGTGCTGCGCCGGGCACGCGAGCTGGAGCCGACGGAGCCGGAGGACCGGCTGACCCGGGACGTCGTGATCTCGCTGGCCCAGGCGCACCTGGACCGGGTCGCCGCCCGCGAGGTGGAGTACACCGTCACCGACATCTTCGTGGCCCCCGCCGTCGGGATGCTGACCACGCTGCCGATGCTGCAGATATCCGGCCCCGAGCACGCCGAGTCCTACCTCGGGCGGCTGCGCGACGTGCCGCGTTACCTGGCGGGAGCGCTGGAGCGGCATCGCGCGGGTGTGGCGGCGGGCCGGGTGCCGGTCGCGCACCTGGTCGATGCGGCCGTGCGGCACCTGGACCGGCACCTGTCCGATCCGGGCAACGACCCGCTCGCCCGCCCCGCCCCGCCGGACGGCGTGGACGTGGGGGACTTCCACGCCGAGCGGGAGCGGCTGTTGCGCGACGTGGTGCGCCCGGCGATCCGGCAGTACCGCGACGGGCTCGTCGAGCACATCGCCCCGCACGCCCGCCCGGAGGACAAGCCGGGCCTGGCCTGGCTGCCGGACGGCGAGCGGATCTACCGGTTGCTGGCGGGCGTGCACACCACCGTGGACCGTGATCCGGCCGAGCTGCATCAGGTCGGGCTGGACCTGATCGACCGGCTGGCCGGCGAGTACGCCGAGGTGGGCTCGCGGGTGTTCGGCACCACCGACCTCGGCGAGATCTTCCACCGGCTGCGCACCGATCCGGCGCTGCGCTGGTCGTCGGCCGAGGAGCTGATCGAGCACGCCAACGCCGCCATCCGCCGCGCCGAGCAGGCCGCGCCGCAGTGGTTCGGGCGGATCCCCACCCAGCCGTGGGTGGTCGAGGAGGTGCCTGCCGCTGCCGCACCCGGCGCCCCGGCCGCCTACTACATGGCGCCGTCGGCCGACGGCAGCCGTCCCGGTACCTACTTCGCCAACACCTACCAGGTCACCGAGCGCTTCAAGCACACCGCCGAGGTGACCGCGTTCCACGAGGCCATCCCCGGGCACCACTTCCAGATCAGCCTGGCGCTGAGCCTGGACGACATCCCGCTGCTGCGGCGGGTCAACGGGTTCACCGCCTACGTGGAGGGCTGGGGCCTGTACACCGAACGGCTGGCCCAGGAGATGGGCCTGTACTCCGGTGACGTGGCGCTGCTCGGCATGCTCAGCATGGACTCGCTGCGGGCCGGGCGGCTGGTGGTGGACACCGGCCTGCACGCCAAGGGCTGGAGCCGCGAGCAGGCGATCGACTACCTGCGCACCAACAGCCCGATGCCGTTGGTGGAGATCGAGGCGGAGGTGGACCGCTACATCGCCTACCCCGGCCAGGCGCTGTCGTACATGGTCGGGCGGCTGGAGATCCTGCGGATGCGCCAGGCGGCCGAGCGGCGGCTGGGGGACCGGTTCGACATCCGGGCATTCCACGACGTCGTGCTGGGCAGCGGCGCGGTGCCGCTCGGCGTGTTGGACACCCTGGTCGGCGAGTGGGTCGAGCGGCAATGAGCACCGGTTGGGGCCCGCGCGAGGAGATCGCCTCGCTCGCCGACGAGCTGGTGGCCGCCCGCTTCGAGGCCTATCCGATCGAGGCGTCCCTGCTGGGGCTGCCCGGCCCGCATCACCGGCTGACCGACTACTCGGTGCAGGGCAGGCAGCGCACCAAGAACGCGGTGCTGGCCATCGCGCGGGCGGCGACGGCGGTCGACCCGACCGTGCTCACCGAGCAGGAGCGGATCACCCGCGAGCTGATCGTGCAGCAGGCGATGGCGCTGGTCGCGGAGATCGACGTGCGCAGCGAGGAGTTCTCGGTCAGCGACGGGTTGTCCTCGCCCGCGCTGTGGCCGCTCATCGCCCTGCCGATCATCACGCTGACCGACGGCGAACTCGCCGAGGGCTACCTGGAACGGCTGGCCGCCCTGCCCCGGTACCTGGAGATGGTGGCGGCGCGCCAGCGTTCCGGGATCGAGCACGGCCTCGCCCCGCCCGGTTTCCTGGTGCGCGCAGGCATCGCCTACGTCGAGCGCTATCTGGGCTCCCGGCAGGATCCGCTGGGTGCGGTGACCGCGCAGGAACCGGTCAGCGGGTTCGAGGAGCGTCGCGACAAGCTGGTCGCCGACGTGGTACGGCCGGCGTACGCCCGCTACCGGCAATTCCTGGTCGACGAGCTGCTGCCCGCGGCGCGGCCCGACGGCCAGGCCGGCCTGTGGTGGCAGCCCGAGGGCGAGACCCGCTACGCGGCGTTGATCCGGGTGCACACCACCACCGAGCGCAGCGCCGACGAGTTGCACCAATCCGGCCTGGCCATCCTGGACAAGCTCAACGCCGAGTACGCCGCGCTCGGCAAGAAGGTCTTCGGCACCAGCTCGATCGAGGACATCTTCCACCGGCTGCGCTCCGATCCGGCCCTGCGCTGGGCGGACGGGGGCGAGATGCTGCACGCGGCCCGGCAGGCGATCGCGCGTGCCGAGCAGGCCGTGCCGTCGTGGTTCGGCCAGGTCCCCACGGACAGGATCGAGGTGCGGCCGGTGCCCGCGGCGGAGGCGAGCGGCGGCTCCACGGCGTACTACACCGCTCCGCCGCTGGACGGCTCCCGGCCCGGCATCTACTACCTCAACGTCACCGACGCCCCGCAGCGCTACCGGTACCTGGCCGAGGCGATCGCCTTCCACGAGGCGATACCCGGCCACCATTTCCAGGTCACCACCGCCCGCGGGCTGAGCGAACTGCCGCTGCTGCGCCGCATCGCCGTGGTGAACGCCTACGACGAGGGCTGGGCCGTCTACGCCGAGCGGCTGGCCGACGAGATGGGCCTGTACACCGACGACGTGTCCCGGCTGGGGATGCTGGTGCAGGACTCGATGCGGGCCGCCCGGCTGGTGGTGGACACCGGCCTGCACGCCAAGGGCTGGAGCCGGGAACGCGCGGTCGGCTTCCTGCGCGAGCGGACCCCGATGGCCCCGCTGGAGATCGAGGCGGAGGTCGACCGCTACGCCGCGGTGCCCGCGCAGGCGCTGTCCTACATGGTCGGCCGGCTGGAGATCCAGCGCATGCGGGCCGGTGCGCAGGCCGTGCTCGGCGAACGGTTCGACATCAGGGCGTTCCACGACGTCGTGCTGGGCGCCGGGCCGCTGCCGATGTCGATCCTGGATCGGGTGGTGCAGGAGTGGGCCACCGGCTTGGCTTAGGTGTCACCGCGGCAGCAGGTCGACGGTTCCGGAGAAGCGCATGGCCCCGGCCAGCGGTTCGATCCGATCCACACGTGCCCCGGCGGGCAGCTCCGGCAGGTCGAACGTCCTGCCGACGCGGAGGATCTGGTCGAGCACGGCGGGCGGCGGGAATCGCGGCAGCGCGACGTCGATGCCGATGAGGTCCAGCAGTGGCACCTTGGCCGGAGTGGTCGGGGCGACGTGCACCCGGTGCACCCCGTCCATCCGCACCACCGTGTCGATCGGCAGGCCGGCGACGGTGTGCAGCGTGACGCCGTGCTCGGTGACCGACATCCTGGCCACGCCGGGCGGCAGCGGGATCAGCGCGGTGAGCTGGTCCTCGCCGAGCTGCGCGGTGAACCGGGCCGCACCGATGGACAGTGCGGGCTTGCGCCACGTCATCGTCAGCCGGACGTCCCGCACGACGACGTGCAGATGATCGATCTTGCCGTCCGCGTCGCCGATCGGCACCCCGTCGGCCCGCAGCTCGACGCGGTCGACGTGCCGTCTGAGCGCGCGCCGGGCGAGTGTGCGCGGCGGCGGGTCGAGCGCCACGTGGTCGGCGCGCAGCACGGTCATCACCGACTGCCGCACGGTCTCGAACAGGTCCACTGATCACCCGAGCTGACACGATCCGGCAAAACCAGGCGAGTATAGGTCCGCCCGGGTCATCCTGCCGCGCTCGCTGACGGCCCGGACAGTGGTTGTGGGATGCTGCACTCGTGGCTGAGCAGGCAGAGGCTGTGCCGGAGACCCCAGCGATCGACCTCGTCGACGAGACGTTCATCGCGGTCCCGCCCGCCACCGTGGCGGCGGTGTTCAAGGATCCGCGCTCGTGGCGGCATTACTGGCCGGACCTGCACCTGACCGTCTACGCCGACCGCGGCGACGAAGGCCTGCGCTGGACCGTGTCCGGGGCGCTGGTGGGCACCATGGAGGTGTGGTGCGAACGCGTGATGGACGGGACGGTGCTGCACTACTTCCTGCGTGCCGACCCGGTCGGTGCGCACACCCGGCGGCAGCTGGTCCGTGCCCGTGACCGCCGGGCGAAGGCCGCCAAACAGCTCGCCTTGAACTTGAAGCTGACCTTGGAGGACGGCAGGCGCCCCGGGGTGCCGCCGACGCTGTAGCTGAGAGGATCCGCGTGCGAGTCCACGTCGTGTCCGACGTCCACGGCAACGCCAAGGCACTGGCCCGTGCCGCCGACCGCGCCGACGCCCTCGTCGTGCTCGGCGATCTGCTGGATTTCGTCGACTACCAGAACCATTCGCGCGGGATCCTCGGCATGCTCTTCGGTCCGGAGAAGGTGGCGACGTTCGCGCGGTTGCGGGCATCGGGCGACCGGGAGCGCACGGTGCAGTTCTCCCGCTCGCTGTGGGACAGCCTGCGTGATCCGGCCGCGGCGATCGAGGAAGCCATCCGGGCCCAGTACGACGAGCTGTTCGGGGTGCTCAACTCCTGTTCCGTGCCGGTGTACGCCACGCCGGGCAACGTCGACCTGCCTGCGCTGTGGCCGGAATACGCCGGGGAGAACGTGCGGGTGCTGGACGGTTCGGCGGTCACCATCGGAGGGTTGCGCTTCGGTTTCGTCGGCGGCACGCTGCAGCCACCCGGCTACCGGCCCCGTCCTGGGGCGGCTTGGCGGCCCTACATGCGCACCGTGGAGGAGTTCGGGGAAGTCATCGAGTCGCTGGGCGACGTCGACGTGCTGTGCACGCACATCCCGCCGCGGGTACCGGAGCTGACCTACGACGTGGTGGCCCGGCGGGTGGAGCAGGGAGCAGCCGGCGTGCTGGAGACGATCACGACGCGGCGGCCACGCTGGTCCCTGTTCGGCCACGTGCACCAACCGCTGGCGGCTCGCATGCGGATCGGGCAGACCGAGTGCTGCAACGTCGGGCATTTCCGCGCCGTCGAGCGGCCGTTCGTGCTGAAGTGGTGACCTGGGCGGCAGCGGCGGGCTGACCGGTTGCTGCAGGCCACCGGCGGCTGTGGGCACGCGGACAGGCAGGCCTGCTTGATCGCCGAGATCTCGAACTCCAGCGTCACCTTGTCGCTGACCAGCACGCCGCCGGTCTCCAGGGCGGCGTTCC